>JAEDMR010000078.1 GCA_016302925.1 Bacillota bacterium | reverse complement strand
GTGGTGCTTGCCCTTGCCGGCAAAGCGTTTCTGCTCGGCTCTCCTGCAGGTGCGGAGGCTGTAACATGCAATCTGGATATCGACGGTAATAATGTTTCGGTCACTGCCTCAGCGATTTCTGACGATCAGGCGGTATCATCGGTAGATTTCAAGGAGATAGACGGGGTCGTGACGGTATCGTTCCGTACGGTTGCGAAAAGTCCGCTTCATAAGGGAAATTATCAGGAAAAATATATCGCTTCGGGAGAAATTACCCAGGTCTGCATCGGTGACCGGATCCTCTGGGATCACGGAATGACCATTTCTGCACTGACTTCCGCGGTATATCAGACACGCCACGATTATGTAGGCAGTATGCCGGATAACGGAGAGACGGCAAGGGTGCTGAATATGGTGTGGTATCTGGGCAGTTTCCGAAATGAACTGCAGACGGATCAGGAGCCTTACGGATGGACCATGATTCTGGATGATGAAATCCCTGAAAACATTCTCGCAGAACAGGAATACAGGATGCGGAATTTCGCCTATGTGCTTCTGGGGGTGACGGGGAATCTGGGGGAAGTATTCTATCGGTACCGCTCCGGGGAAAAGGAATGCAGTCTGACGGTGACGGAGGAGGATGCTTCTGCGTTTCTGGGCAGTGACATCAAGGACTGCGGCGAGAATGTGAGCATGCTGGAAACGCTGATTCAGAAGACCGGAATGAACGGATTCGACGATTCGCCGCTGAGCTCGGCCAGCAGATTTTCTGAAGAATAATCAATGAAAGGCGGTCCTGTAAAACAGAGCCGCTTTTTCATTTTCGCGGGCAGTGTGAGAAGTCCGACGTTTCATGCCGACCTATAAATCTGACACATTTTTATGAAGAAACGTACTATAAAAAACTCCGATAATTTCGTAGAATTTATTCATAAAATGTGGTAAGGTAAGGAGGAAACGAAGAATGGATAAGAAACTGTATAAATCCAATGAAGATAAAATGATAGAAGGTGTCTGCGGAGGCATCGCAGAGTATTTCGGCCTGGATTCCACACTGGTGCGTCTGGGCTGGGTCATCTTCTGTGCACTGGGCGGAAGCGGAATTCTGGCATATATCATCGCAGCGGTGATTATTCCGCGTCGTCCTGCGTTTTTCGATGAGGAAAGGAGTTACTGATGAAAGCACAAGCCATTGTATACACATCTAACACCGGATATACCCGGGAATATGCCCTGATGCTGGGCGAAAAAACGAATCTGCCTGTGTACTCGCTGCAGGAGTCATCCGGCAAAATCGCCAGAGACAGCTCCGTGGTTTATCTGGGCTGGCTCATGGCAGGCAAGGTGCAGGGTTATTCGGATGCCGCGAAGCAGTATTCAGTGGAAGCCGTCTGCGGTGTGGGCATGGGATCAACCGGTTCCCAGATGGAGGATGTGAGAAAAAACAACAATATTCCTGACAGCACGCCTGTGTTTACGCTGCAGGGCGGATTTGATATGAACAAGCTCCATGGCGTATATAAGATGATGATGCAGGTTATGAAGAAGACGGTTGGTAAAAAACTGGCGGAGAAACCAGATCGGACTCCGGACGAAGAGGAGATGCTGGATCTGCTGCTTCACGGCGGCAGCCGGGTCAGTGAAGCAAATCTGGCGGCAGTGATGGAATGGATAAATTAAGGAGTGGAATCGCAATGAAAGTCATCTTGATAAATGGCAGCCCACGAAAAGAGGGCAATACATATCTGGCACTGAAGGAATGTGCCGGTGAAATCGAAAAATACGGTATTGAAACTGAAATATTTCACATTGGAAACCAGGCTGTTCATGGCTGCATCGCATGCAACAGCTGCGCAAAAACTGGAAAATGCATATTCAGCGATGATGTGATGCCGGAAATGCTTGCTAAGATGCAGGAAGCGGATGGTATCATCATCGGCTCACCGACCTATTATGCAGGTCCTAACGGAAGCCTGTGCGCTCTGCTGGATCGGGCATTTTATTCGGGTTCCCATAAGATGAAATACAAACCAGGTGCAGCAGTGGCCGTGTGCAGACGTGGTGGCGCGTCAGCGGCTCTGGACCGTCTAAACAAGTATTTTACGATTAACGAAATGCCGCTTGTTAGTTCGCAGTACTGGAACATCGTCTATGGCCGTGTGCCAGGCGAGGTACTACAGGATGCAGAAGGCTTTCAGACCATGCGTGTATTGGGAAAGAACATGGCCTATATGGTAAAACAACTATCTGGCGAAAAATGCCCAACACTGGATGAAACACCGCAGTGGACTCATTTTATTCGATAATCTGAAGGATGGAGCGAAAAATGGACCATAATTATATTCATTTATCGCCAGACAACCTGGCCTCAGAGCATCTCTGCTGCATTATCCGCACGAAAAAATCACATCCCGGTGTGGAAGCCAAGCGGGAGTGGCTGGCAGACCGGCTGCCTGAGGGTCATGTTTTTCGAAAACTGGATGAAAAAGCGGCGGTATTCATTGAATATGCACCGCTGGAAACTGCATGGGTGCCTGTTCTGGGAGAAAATTATCTGTACATTTATTGTCTCTGGGTGAATGGCGCACAGAAGGGGCATGGATATGGCAGAGAGCTGATGGAGTACTGTCTGGCCGATGCGAAAGCCCAGGGAAAGTCCGGCGTCTGTATGCTGGGCGCAAAGAAGCAGAAGGCATGGTTATCGGATCAGGCATTTGCCAAGAAGTACGGATTTAAAGTCGTGGATGAAACTTCCGGAGGGTATGAACTGCTGGCACTGTCCTTCGACGGAACGGTTCCGCAATTTGCACCAAATGCGAAAAAAGAAGAGATCCCGGAGAAAACACTGATGGTGTATTATGACCGGCAGTGTCCTTATATTGTCCAGACCCTTGAAAAGCTGAAAAGTCACTGTGAAACAGCGGATATTCCGGCCGATTTCATTGAAGTGGACACGCTGGAGAAAGCAAAGAACCTGCCATGCGTGTTCAACAACTGGGCCGTGTTCCATAACGGTAAATTTGTTACGGTAAACTTGATGGATCCGGCGTCACTGGGAAGGCTGTTGAAATAACAGTCATTGTGAAACCGGGATATTCAAGAATTTGTAGACAGAGAGGTTGTAAATATATGAATCTTGAAAAAATACGAATCGACGGGATCCCGTCCATACTATGGGGACATGCCAGTGAAAAAATCATCATTGCGGCCCATGGAAGTCATTCTTCGAAAATCGATGACTGCATCTGGATCCTCGCAGAAGAAGCGGTAAAACGAGGATACCAGGTACTCAGCTTTGATCTGCCGCAGCATGGTGAAAGAGTTTACGAAACAGACATTCTTATGCCGGATAAATGCGTTCGTGAGCTGAAAGTCATGTATAACTGGGCGAAAGTGCATGCAGAGCAGATTTCGCTGTTTGGATGCAGCATGGGTGCATATTTCCAATTGCTCACCTTTGCCGAAGCAGAGATTGACAAGGTGTGGTTCCTTTCTCCGGTGACGGATATGGAACGAGTAATTCATAATCTTATGGAATATTGCAATGTTTCGGAGGAAGAGCTTAGACAGAGGACTATCGTAGAAAACGATTTGGAAACATTGTATTACCCATATTATGAGTATGTTTGCGCCCATCCCATTACGAAATGGCCGCACAGGACATGCATTCTTCGCGGAGAACATGACAGCATGGCCGAATTCGCTTACGTCAAAGCGTTTTCAGACCGTTTTGGATGTGAACTCACCGAACAGAAAAACGGGGAACACTGGTTCCACACGGAAGAGGAGCTGGCGTTTTTCAGAAACTGGATAAGCCAGAGGCTTTAAAGTATGAATGATGCAGGAGAAAAGGAGCATGAATATAGACACGAAGCGGCTGCATATTCGCCCGTTCACCATGAATGACGCAGAGGACATGCACGCACTTTATATACTTCCCAAAGTGATGCAGCCCCTCGGCATGGCGCCGGCGCATACATCCATGAATCAGACCACAGAATTGCTGCAAAGATGGATCGACACGGGAATTCACCATGCCATCGCCTTACGGGAACGCAAAGATGGTGTGGAATCCGAGCGAGCCATCGGATATATCGTGATCAAACCGGATTCCGAAGATAAACGCGAAGATACGAGAGAACTGGGATTCGCACTGCATCCGGATTGGCAACACCGGGGGTATATGACGGAGACGGTGGAAGCCGTGCTGGCATATCTGCAGAAGCAAGGTATCCGGTATGTCTGGGCCTGCTGTTTTGAGCAAAATCTGTCGTCCAAATCTCTAATCGAGCGCTGTGGGTTTTCTTTTCAGCAAAAGGGTTCCTTCTTCGCAGAGGGGGAAGGTATTGCGTATCCGTCGCTGGAATACTGCATGGAACTGACATGTAACCGGGGAATAAAAATAGAACGGGTAACCATGGCAGATGCAGAAGAGCTGCTTTCCATTTATGCCCCGTATGTACGCGATACGGCCATATCCTTTGAGTATGCGGTGCCTTCTCTGGATGAATTTCAAAAGAGAATTGAAAGTATCTCATCCTGCCTGCCGTTTATCAAAGCGGTGCAGAACGGCGAAATTCTTGGTTATGCCTATGCCGGCAAATTTAAGGAACGGAAGGCCTATGACTGGTCTGTGGAAGTGACTGTGTATGTGAGAAAAGATATCAGAAGAAAAGGCGTGGGTAGACTGCTCTACGGCGCACTGGAAAAATCCCTTCGGCAGATGGGCATCTTGAACATGAATGCCTGCATCGCCGTCCCAAAGGGAGATGATCCATACCTGACCAACGACAGTTATCATTTCCATTCACGCATGGGATTCGTCCTTGTCGGAACATTTCATAACAGCGGATACAAGTTTGATTCCTGGTATGATATGATCTGGATGGAAAAAATCATCGGTGCGCATACAAACCAGCAGGAACCAGTGAAATACGGTGCATGGACCATTGATTGATCCGGGTGCACTTCAGAAATATCAGGAGGATGAAAAGATGAACACTAAGACAAAGATTGGGGAATATATAGCAGAGTGCTTGGCTGTACTGTCACGCAGCTGCAGTCCGGAACAGATGATGCTGACGCAGATATATTGATCCTCGAATTGCTGAAAAAACTGGAACGTTACCGGGGAATTCTTCTTGCGGTCGTTGGAATACTTCTGACACAGATGTCGCTTCACGCGAACTATGAAGCAGAGACGAGTCTGGGGCAGTTTTTTACAGGGCTGGTTGATGGCATTGGCGTTGGATGCGCAATTGTCGGAGTTTTTGTTTTCGTCTATGGAACGGCTATGTTCATACGTAACAGGAATAAAGCATAGCACAATCGAAAGGAAAAAAGCATGGGTGAATTGTCAAAGCTTCCTAATATCGGGAAAACCGTAGAGCAGCAGCTCACGCAAGCAGGCATTCAGACATACGACGGACTGAAAGCGGTCGGTGCGAAAGATGCCTGGCTGCGGATTCAGGCATTCGATCCGTCTGCATGCATAAACCGGCTTATGGCACTGGAAGGTGCCATTGAGGGATTGAAAAAGAACCTGCTTCCCGACGAAGTAAAGGATGATCTGAAATCGTTTTATCAGGAGCATAAGAAATAGCATGAAAAAGGTGTTAAAGTGGGCAGGCATCGCATTTGCAGCTGCTGCAGCCTGCTGGATTATTCTTATTCTATGGAGTTCTTCAGACTATGAAATCTGGTTTGCAGCTGCAGCCATCGTCAGTTCCATTCTTTTCGTATGCCTGCTGGCGGTCTGCGGTGTATCACGGATGGCGGCAAGGAAAGGGAAGAATGTTTCACCGTACAAAATATTTGCAGCGGCGGATCTCCTGGTCGGACTTCTTGTTGCTGCTTATGCGGTGCATGACATTGTCACGGCAGTCGGATTTTTCGGCGGACTGCTGGGCGCATTACTGCTGATCTTTGTTATGCCTGTGGTTGCTGCATTTCTGGTAATTGATTTCATTCTGGCCGTAAAGAAGAAACGGAGGATCAGGAATGAACGTGAAGCTTGTGAAGGTGGAGGAAGAACAGAAGAGCATTCTGGCAGCACTTCATAAAGTCGTGATCTGTAAACCAAACCTGGGCGAACGGATTTTGGCAAGAATGGAGGAAATGGATCTTTCAAAGTACAAAGACAGCATGGCACCGCTGATCCGGAAGGATATGGAGGCGCTTGCCCGTAAGATTACTGAGAAACAGGGGGAAAAATAGTATGGAAATGGTGAAACTGACACACGAAAATCTGGAACAGGAACACATCTGCTGCGCAATCTCCGGAAGCAAAGATCCGCAGGTGCTTTCGAAAAAAGCCTGGCTCTCTGATCGGTTGGATGAAGGACTGGTATTCCTGAAATCTGTGGAGCGCGGTAAGTGTTTCATTGAGTATATCCCGGCCGAGTATGCGTGGGTACCCATTGCTGCAGACGGATTCATGCATATCAACTGCTTCTGGGTGTCCGGATCGCTGAAAGGCCATGGATATGGCTGTGAGCTTCTGGAGGCATGTATCGAAGATGCGAAGGCCAAGGGGAAAAAAGGAATCACGGTGATTTCTTCGCCAAAGAAAATGGCATTTCTGTCTGACCCGAAATTCCTTTCGAAGCGTGGATTTCAGGTTGCGGATACTGCGGAGCCTTATTTTACGTTGCTCTACCTGCCGTTTTCTGAGGACGTGACGGTTCCGAAGTTTAAGGAGCATGTGAAGAAGCCGTGCATCTCGGAGGATGGATATGTACTGTACTATACGGCAGGGTGTCCTTTCACTGCCAAATATGTACCGGTAATCGAGGAATGTGCTGCGAAGGAAGGTGTCCCGTTCCAGAGTATCAAAATTGACAGCAGAGAAAAGGCACAGGCTGCACCGGCAGCATGGAACAACTATGCTCTTTTCTACAACGGAGAATATGTGACCAATGAAATCCTCAGTGAAAAGAAATTCTATGCGATGATTGAAAAGAACCGGGAACAATGAGGAACATGAACAGTGATTTATACGAAATGATTTTCAAACGTTTAAATAGAATAAGACAAGGTTGATATGCAGGACATTGGGTGTCTCATATTTGAAAAACAGGGCATTGCTCGCTTTGTGTCCTGTTTTTTTCGTCGGAATTGAAGTAAGCTTTTTCTCGAAAGGAGGCCAGAAAAATGGACCAGGCGGATAATCCGGTTGGCAACTTTTGCCTTGGGTTTACATTTGGAATGATGATCGTCGGCGTGATCATGACCAGCAAGCATGCAGCGAAAATCATAGAAGCAAAGATGCGGATTTTGCTTCGGATGAAAGCATAAAAGGAGAAGTATGGAACAGAAAGGAACGAAACAATTAGAAACACAGCGACTGATTCTGCGTAGATTCAAAGTGGAGGATGCGCCTGCCATGTTTCAGAACTGGGCTTCGGATGACCAGGTCACGAAATATCTGACCTGGCCGGCCCATAAAAATGTGCAGGAAACAGAGAGCACACTGAAAAACTGGTGTGCAAATTACAGTCAGGCGGATTACTACCAGTGGGCCATTGTCCGGAAGGATGGGAACGATAAGCCCATTGGCAGCATTGGAGTGAACAACCGCATTGATGAAAAAATCCGGATGGCGCATATCGGTTACTGCATTGGAACATCGTGGTGGCACCAGGGCATTACTTCGGAAGCATTGCAGGCCATTGTTGACTTTCTGTTCGACGAGGTAGGCGTAAACCGGGTGGAATCCAGACATGACCCCAGGAATCCGTATTCCGGTGCAGTGATGCGCAAATGCGGACTGCATTATGAAGGTACTTTACGGCAGTCTGACTGGAATAATCAGGGAATATGTGACGCAGACTATTATGCGATTCTTGCCTGTGACCGAAAGCAAGTAAGGTATCCGGAGAAAACCCGATTCCTGCCTGCAGAATCGAAGGAGAAAGAAGAAATCCTGCAGATGTACCGTTCTCAGGTGGGAAGTGCGTGCTGCCCGTGGGATGAATTCTACCCGTCGATGGAGGAAATCGAGGCAGACATGTCCAGAAGCGATTTGTTCGTGCTGAAAAATGACAGTAGCGAAATTATTGCTTCCATTTCTATTGATTTGGAGGAGGAGATTGAAGCGCTGTCCTGTTGGTCGAACAATCTGCAGCCCTCGGCCAGTCTTTCGAGACTTGCGGTTGCGAAAAGAATGCAGAATCAGGGAATTTCGCGGCAGATGCTGCAGCATGCCATGGAGATTTTGCGAAACAGAGGCTGCAAAAGCGTCCATTTCCTTGTGAATCGTGAAAATAAAAAGGCGATTCGATCCTACGCCCATATGGACTTCAGAGTGGTTGGGGAGTGCCGACTGTTTGAACAGGATTTTTTATGCTATGAAAAAGAACTATGACTTTCATCCCGACCTTCGGGAATTTGAAAAAATGAAACCTCCTGTGATCCCGGCGATCATCCCGGGATTGCAGAAACTGATGGGCATGCTCTATCATCTGGAAAAATCGGATGAAAAGGTATCTGTTTCTAAGTTTCATGTTCCTGCGAAAGACGGTACAAAACTGCGCGTGCTGATTTACGAACCGAAGGCTTCTGTGCAAAATTCACCCTGCATGCTTTTTTTTCACGGCGGAGGGTTTGTATATAATTCGTTGCCGCATCATTTCAGACTTGCACGCAGGTTTGCGGAAATGGCAGGCTGCACAACGCTTCTGGTGGATTATCGGCTGGCGCCGGATTATAAATTTCCCACTGCCGCAGAGGATTGCTTTGCTGTGTATCGCTGGGTGCTTGGGCATTCGGACGAACTGGGAATTGATCCAAACCGAATTACGGTTTGCGGAGACAGTGCGGGAGGAAATCTGGCTTTTTCTGTCTGTCTGATGGCAAGGGATCACAGGATTCCAATGCCGAG
>JAEDMR010000077.1 GCA_016302925.1 Bacillota bacterium | reverse complement strand
CCGTCTGAATAATAAGGAATATCAGATGATGGAATTATTTATGAACCATCCGAAGCATATATTTTCTTCTGAGCATATGATGGAGAAAATATGGGGCAATAACAGTGATGCGGGAGCCGATGTGGTATGGACTTACATCGGTTTCCTGAGAAAGAAGCTGCGGGAGCTGGATGCGGATGTGGAAATAAAAACCATAAGGGGCGCCGGATATGCCCTGGAGGAACGGTTATGATGAAAAAAATGCGATGGCGTTTCATCCGGGCGGCCATGATCGCGTTCTCCTGCGTTCTGCTTCTGGTGGCCGGGATCATTAATGTGGGGAATTATTGCGTGACAGCAGCCCGCCAGGACCGGATCATAGAAGGGATTTACCAGTATGATCAGAGAATGGCCGCAGATAAAACCGGGAGAACAGAAAAAAACGGATTTCCTGATCTGGGACATGCGGGAAGAAAACAGCCGGAATCAGAGTATACAACAAGATTTTTCATTGTCCGGTGTGATACGGAAGGGACAGTCACGGAGGTTTTGAAAGACTTTATTGCCTCTGTAACAGAGGAAATGGCCCGGACCTATGCAGAAACCCTGCTGAAGAAAGGAAGCCAGAGCGGATATTATCAGCATTTTCGGTATCATGTGTATGAAGCGGAGCAGGAAAAGGTTCTGATCTTCCTGAATTCTGATTCAGAATATGAATTTATGTATAACCTTCTGATTACTTCCTCCTGTGTGGTTGTAACCAGTCTTCTGATTGTGTTTATCCTGATTTTTTTGTTATCCAAAAGAGCAATTGCGCCTTTTGCCAGGAATGTGGAGCGGCAAAAACGGTTTATTACCGATGCGGGCCATGAATTGAAGACTCCCATCACCTCGATTTCTGCCAGCTCGGATGTTCTGGCCATGCTTTACGGAGAAGATGAATGGATCGAAAATATCCGGAAGCAGACAGGAAGGCTTACAAAACTGGTGGAAAATCTGATCACTCTGTCCAGGCTGGATGAGGAAACTCCATTTCCGGAAAAGGAGGAGTTTTCTCTCAGTGAAGCTGCCTGGGAGAGTGCGGAGTCATTTTCAGCAACAGCAAAGGCACAGGGAAAACAGTATGTTCAGGAGATCGGGGAAGGAATCAGGCTGTACGGAGACCGGGCATCGGTACAGCGCATGATATCCATTCTTCTGGAAAATGCAGTGAAGTATACGGAGGAAGGCGGAGAGATCCGGTTTTCTGTATATGAAAGGCGCGGGAAAAAATATATCGAAGTGGTGAATACCTGCCAGCAGGAGGATATGGCGGATATTGACCGTCTGTTTGACCGGTTTTATCGCCCGGATATTTCCAGATCGAGAAATACCGGAGGAACCGGTATCGGTCTTTCTATTGCCAGAGCTGTCGCGGAGGCTCATGGTGGAAAGATCAGCGCGGAATATCTGGACGGAAAGAAGATCTGTTTTAAGGTGGTACTGTAAAATTCGCAAAACCTTCACATTGTTTTTCAGGTACATTTCAGGATTCCCCCATACAATATAGGAGCAGATTCAATAAAATGAATTGTTGATTGGAGGAACCGCATGATTGAAGTGAAAAATCTGACGAAAAAATATGGGCCGAACACGGCCGTGGATCAGCTGTCCTTTACGGTGGAAAAGGGCCAGATCTACGGCTTTCTGGGTCCCAACGGGGCAGGAAAATCCACTACCATGAATATTATGACCGGATATATTGCTCCCACATCCGGACAGGTACTGATCAACGGGCAATCTGCGATCATATTCTGATCATTGCTCATGGAAAACTGGTGGCCAGTGATACACCGGATAATTTAACAAGTCTGATGAAAGGTTCTGCCACGCTGGAACAGACGGTGGAGGGGAACCTGGAAGAAATCCATACTGCATTGAAAAAAACAGATGCTGTCAGTGAATATATCATAAAAACCTCTGCGGAGAAAAATGCGGTGGATATAGAAATGAAAGCCAGAGATGGAGAAGATATTCGTAGGGAGATCTTCTTTTTATTTATTTCTAAGTAAGGGTGAAAAAATGGAGAGACAAAAAAGAAACGGGAAAAAAATGATCAGTGTGGCGTCACTGGCAATTCTGTTTTCACAGACGATGGGAGCTGCGGCTTCCGGAACGGAGCAGCTGGAGTATGCCGGAACAACACAGTCAGAAACTGCCAGTTATTATCTGGCAGCAGACAGCCTTGCAGTGGAACTGGAGGTGGCAGAGGTCTATGCCCAGTCCGGCAGCCAGATCAGTCAGGGGGATCAGATTTTAAAGCTGACGGAGGACAGCTATCAGAATGCGCTGGATTATTATGCGGCGGCCATTATACGGGCAGATAGTCATCTGACGGATGTGCGCCTGGAATATGATCAGGGAACGCTGGAAGCCCGGTATGCGTATGAAACTGCCCGGGCCAGGGCCGATCAGGCAGAATCTATAAAAGAATTTCAGCAGAAGGAACTGGAGGATACGATCACTGAGCATGAAGAAGTACTGGAGGAAATAGATGAGCGGATCGCAGAGCTGGAGGAAGGTATTGCCGCCGGCAGCTATGAGACCGGAAGCAGTTCCTCCGGCAGTACCGGAGGAGCTTCTTCCGGAAGCGGCAGCTCTTCTCAGGGAAGCCGTCAGTCGGGATCCGGGGAACAGGAGAGTGAAACGGGCCAGCCGGGAAGCGGAGCGGGAAACACAGAAGATCAGACAGAGAATCCGGGAGGCCAGCCGGGAACAGAAACGGAAGGCACAGGAGGCCGTCCGGGAACAGGAACGGAAGGTTCCGGGAATCAGACAGGAACCTCGGGGAATCCTGCCGGGAATATGGAGCAGGAGAGACAGAAAACAGGGCACAGGACAGTACGCAGAACAGCACACAGAACAGCACACAGAATACTAAGGACAGCACAGGAGAAGAGAATCCGGGCAGTCAATTACAGGAAGCCATAGACGGCGATACGAATGTTAAAACCAATCTGGAAAACGTACAGAAAAATCTGGCGTCAGTTCCGGAGGATGTTATGGATGTGGTGCAGAAATTCTACCCGGATTATAAGGACTATATCCTTCTGCTGGAAAACTGTATTATACAGTTAAATACAGATATCACAATACAGGAGACAGTGAAAGCCGCGCTGAACGGACAGGAGAATGGAAGCAGTACAGGTATTGACGGAGAATTGCTGGAGCCGCTTCTTTCCAGACTGAATCAGGTGGGAACAGAGAAAAGTGAATTGTATGAACAGCTGGTCAGCCTGCAGGAGGAATGGATTAACTTGCTGCAGGCAGAGCAGGAGACTGGACAGTCAGAGGCAGATCAGAATCGGGAGACGGAGTCGGATCAGTCGGAGACAAACCAGAATCAGGAGTCAGAGTCCGGTCAGTCTGAGGCAGAACAGGAGTCGGGGTCCGGTCAGTCAGGGACAGACCAGAATCAGGAACCGGAAACAGGGCAGTCAGAGGAAAAGCGGGACTCAGAGACAAATGGGGAGTCAGAGACTGGCCGTCAGCCGGAAAGCGGTGAGCTTCCAGGCAGCGGAGAAGGTAATCAGAATCCGGCTTCCGGAAGCAATTCGTCCGGAGGCGGAGGTTCTATGCCTTCCGGCAGTGCGAATGCTTCCGGATTTTCGGGAACCCCGGGGACATCAGAAAGTGTTTCGTCTGAAAGCGGACAGACAGGAAATATGGGATTGTCTCTGAATGAGATCAGCTTGTTCGGGAATACGTATGATCTTACACAGGTCCAGAACCTGCTGGAACGGGAAGTGTCAGACAGCGATGCTGCTCAGGAATTGCTGGAAGAACTGAAGGAAAAAAGACAGACGGTGGAAGAACAGTACAATGAGCTGATTCGGGAACAGAAAATTACAGAGCTGAATCCAGTATACCTGCGATACCAGTATTATTTCCGGAAAGCTGGCGGAATTTACCTATCAGGAGGAAATGAAAGACTGGGAGACACAGTTGACAGAAGCAGAAACGGAAAAGTCTGAACTGGAAGCCCAAAAAGCATTTCTGGATTCTATGGAGGATGGAATACTGACTGCAGACCGGGATGGAATTGTGGCGGAAGTATCCTGTGAAGAGGGAGATATAATCAGAGGATCGGATCCGATTATTTCTTATTATGATATGGATGCGGTGACCATCAGTATTCAGGTCCCTCAGGAGGAGATTGCCGGTCTTTCCGTGGGAGATACAGTTGATGTTACGATCAATGGTATGCTGAAACGTCAGGGAACGATAGAGGAAAAATCAGCAGAGCCGGTGAGCGGAACATCCAGGACTGCAGTGGACTACGAAGTAAAAATAGGAGTGGATAATCCGGACGGGAGATTAAGCGCCGGATTGTCGGCATCCGTGACTGTGTCACAGGAAGAAGCAGAGATGGAGCAGGAGAGTGGAAATGAGTAAAAGGAAGAAAAGAGGAAAGCTTTTATTTCTGGCAGCTGTATTCGCAGCGGCCTGTGGGGCGGGAGCGTGGCAGTATTTGAAGCTGGCGGAAAATGATACAAAGGAAAGCGATGCTTATAAAACCGAAACGGTGAAAAAAGGAACGGTGTCCACTGGAATTAATGAAGATGGCACAGTGGAATTCGGAGCACAGGAACAGATATTTTCAGTTGCCGAGATTACGGATACATCGGTATCTGCATCTGCAGACAGCAGTTCTGAGGGTACCGCTGAAACCGGAGGAACAGCCGGTGCCTCCGGGGGAAGCGGAGGAAGCGGGAAAAGCACAGGTGATATAGCAGGCATGAGCACGGGAATGACCAGTATGGGGATGTCCATGATGTCATCCTCCGGAACAGAGGAAACAGCGGGAGAAGATACGGCTCTGGAGGTGGAAGAAGTGTATCTGGCTGCCGGTTCAGTGGTGAAAAAGGGAGATAAGATCCTGAAAATTGCCCAGGACAGCATTGAAAAATACCGTACTCAGCTGGAGGCGGCTGTGGAGACAGCAAAGCTGAGCGTGTCCCAGGAGGAAATTAATGTAGAGAGCAAAAGGGCAGAAGCAGAATATACCTATCAGATGTACCTTGCAGAAGGGGAAACGGCAGAGGAGACCTATCAGGCTTCCATTACCAGCCTGGAAAATGCGGTGACGCAGCTGGAAGAGGAACTGGAAGAGGCCCTGGAGGATGGGGATGAAGAGGCTGTGGAAGAACTGGAAGCGGAGCTGAAGATTGCAAAAAACAATCAGATCACTCAATCGATTGAAGCAAAACAGATTTATGAAAATGCAATGACAAACTATAAATATGCTCAGCAGTTATATGAGATCGATACGAATGGACTGGAGGATGACCTGAATGACGCAAAAGAAATACTTATGGAAGCGGAGCAGAACCTGGCAGATTTTCAGGAACAGATCGGAGATGGAATCGTGTATGCAGAATATTCCGGAACAGTAACAGCGGTTTCATATAAGGCAGGAGATCTGCTTGTCAACGATTCCGCAGTGGCTTCTTTTACGGATCTGGAGGATGTGACCATGACAGTTTCGGTTTCTCAGGAAGATATTGCACAGATTACTGTGGGGGATGAAGCTGCCATACAGCTTACAGCTTATGCAGGAGAAACATTTGCAGGAGAAGTGTCCAGTATTGCAGCCACTGCTTCTGTCGGATCATCTACTGTGAATTATGATGTGAAAGTACGGTTTACCGGGGATACCGGAAAGGTGTATTCCGGTATGACCGGTGAAGTGACATTTGCAGGAAAAACTGTGGGGGATACGCTGTATATTTCTAACAGGGCCGTATTCATGGAAGCGGGCAGATCCTATGTAAAAGTAATGGACAGTGACGGCAGTATCCGGACAGTTCAGGTTATGACCGGGTTTTCGAATGGAAGCATTGTGGCGGTGGAGTCCGGACTGGAAGAAGGGCAAAAGGTGGTCATAGAAAGTAAGGTGACAGGATGAGATTATCAGAGCTTTTGCGGCTGGTCTGGATGAATATTAACCAGAATAAGTTTAAGTCAATCATGACATCTATCGGTATTGTAGCAGGAGCGGCAACGATCGTAATGGTAATCGGCATCGGTCAGGGAGGCCAGAAGGAGGTGGCGGAGCAGTTCGCAAAACTGAATGCAGGAGCCATCGATATCAGCTATGAATATGAGGGAGAAGAAGACAATGATAATTCCGGCGGTTTTCTGATTGGAAACAGCGGGAACAGAGGACAGTTATCCGGAGGTTTCTCGGCAGGAGGGGCCTTTGGAGGAAGAGGTGCGGCTGCGGCAGGGGAAAGCTTTAGGCCGGAGGATCCGGACAGTGCACGGAAGTTTCCTCAGGCGGGAGCGGAAATGGAGAAAATTACCGAGGAGACGCCGGAGGAAGATGATGCTTTGGAAGAGACAGAAACCAGCATGATTGAAGACCGTCTGAATCAGGAGCAGATCGTTTTAGGTCAGGAGGATGTGGAGGATATTGAAAGATATGTGGCGGGAATCAGCGGCGTTACCCTCTCCTACAGTACAAAAGCTTCTGTGGAGGGTGGGAACAGTCAGTCTCCGCAGACAGAAGTGGTTGCGGGGGTGAAAGAGAGTTTTCTGGAAGTAAATAAGCTGCAACTGGCAGCAGGCGATTTCCTTTCGGAAGAAGATGACCAGTCTAAAACACGAAATTGTGTGCTTGGATCCACAGCAGCAAAGGAGCTGTTTGGGTCTGCGGATGAAGCGCTGGGGAACCGTATCTATATTGACGACAGAACTTATCTGGTGAAAGGTATTCTGGAACCCAGCCAGGCTGTGGCTGCCGGGATCAGTCCGGATACGGCTATTCTGATTCCCTATGAAACGGGAATCAAATATATTGCGGGGTCAGAAATTGATCCGGTACTTACCGTGATTGCGAAGGATGTGAATGTGCTGGAGAAGGTGATTGAGGATGTGCGGACGGTGCTGGAGGAAAGTCATGTAAATGCCCGGTTTACTTTTGAAGATTCCGGAAGCAAGATGCAGGCGGCACAGTCCTCCAACCGGACATTGACGATGCTGCTGTCAGCCATGGCTGTTATTGTCTTTTTTGTGGGCGGCATCGGAATCATGAATGTTCTGTTTGTTTCCGTAAAGGAACGGACCAATGAGATAGGTATTCTGAAAGCCATCGGTACTTCAAAAAGAAATATCCTGATGGAATTTCTGATCGAGGCGGCGGCGATCAGCCTGATCGGAGGTCTTTTGGGTGTGGGGATCGGTCTTGGCCTGATTCCGGTGGCTGAATGGATGGATATTCGTGTAGAGGCGGGAGTGCCGGCATGTCTGGCGGCACTGGGATTTGCAGTATTGACCGGTACCATATTCGGAATCTATCCGGCATGGAAGGCTGCGCGGCTGGAACCGGTAGAGGCGCTGAATGCAGAATAAAGAGGAAAGGGATGAAATTTCTTATGAGAAAAAAAATAATGCAAGGTGTTTTTCTTGCTGCAGCCTTTGCATTTTGCTGCGGACTGAACGCTGCGGCGGAAAGCGAAACTGAAACAACAGAGATGACAGAGAAAGCAGCTGTACTGGAAGAAGGCAGTTCTGAAACGGAAGAAAAGGAAGAAGATTCAGAACTGAAAGAAGGACAGAGGAAAGCTGCCATTCAGATCATATCCATCACAGGGAACGAAATGACCTATTTTGAAATAGAAGAGACAGAGGACGGGCCGGAAACCAGTGAAGAGAAGGAGACCCTGGATACAGAGGACCAGAGTGAACCGGATACGGAGAAAAACGGTATTCTCTCAGAGGCTTCGGAAACCGGCCGTGGAACTGTCGGAGAGTCAGGGATGACCTCGGGAGAAAGTCCGGCATCAGCCGGAAAGCCGGGAACGACTTCGGGGGAAAGTCCTGTATCAGCCGAAAAGCCGGGAACGACTTCGGGGGAAAGTCCTGTATCAGCCGAAAAGCCGGGAACGACTTCGGGGGAAAGTCCTGTATCAGCCGAAAAGCCGGGAATGACCTCGGGTGAAAGCCAGGGAAGCACCGGAGAGTCAGGGATGACCTCAGGCGAAAGTCAGAGAGGCGGAAGAGAAAAGGGCGAAGCGTTTAATTCGGGACAGACGAGCGGCAAGGAGCTGTCAGGGGATTTTGATCCGGGTCAGATGGGAAGCAGAGGCATGACTGCGCGTGTGACCCGGGAAACAAAGACGGTATATATCCCTGTTGCAGTTGTTGTTCATACGGATCTGGATGAAGAAATGACGTTTTCTATTTTACAGGCAGGCGATGAACTGGAAGTGCTTTTTGAGGAGGTGGACGGAGAGGAAGTCATTACAGAAATCTGGATGAAGAGTGCAGAAGGAGAAGCTGAATGAAACAGATCATAAAAATGAACGGAATTAATAAGTATTATACTGTGGGAGACAGCAGGCTTCATGCGCTGAAGGATATCAGCCTGCAGGTATCAGAGGGGGAATTTCTTGCGATTCTGGGACCCTCCGGTTCCGGAAAAAGTACACTCATGAATATGATCGGATGCATGGATAAAGCGGATTCAGGAACCTATTATCTGGATGAGATCCCGATTCACACGGCAAAGGAAAAACAGCTTACGGAGATTCGCAATGAAAAAATCGGATTCATTTTTCAGAAATATCACCTGATTCCCACCTACAATGTATTGCAGAATATTGTGATGCCCCTTCTGGTGAGAGGGATGTCCCTGAAAGAAGCAGAAGAAAGAAGTATAGACACGATCCGGATGCTTGGAATTGAGGGAAGAATACACCATAAACCGAGGGAGCTTTCCGGCGGATAGCAGCAAAGAGTCGCCATTGCCAGGGCGCTGGTGGGGGAACCGGCGCTGCTGCTTGCGGATGAACCCACAGGTTCTCTGGACCAGGGCAGCGGAAAAGAAGTTTTAAAGCTTTTTCACCGGTTGAATGAAATGGGAAATACAATCGTAATGATTACGCATGATATGTCGGTTGCGGAAAACGCACAGCGAATCATAAGAATCGTTGACGGAGAATTATTCGAGCAGTCAGACGGCATGAAATGACCATTTAAGAGGGC
>JAEDMR010000076.1 GCA_016302925.1 Bacillota bacterium | reverse complement strand
CAAAAAAGAAGTCGATGTCTCCCTTGGCCTTGATGGCAAGCCGCGGCAGATTGATGGATGTAAAGGACAGATTGCCTCTTCCGTATACGATTTCTCTGGTCGGGTCATATACATTGCCGATAACGCGGGTACGGCATCCCATGTAGGCACATTCCGTTTCCGGATGGCCTTCGATGAGGTACTGCTTGTTAAACGGTGCATCAAGGAAAGAGAAGTTCGGGAACAGACGCTTGGCTGATACCTTGCATGCCAGCTTGAACAGGTCGTAGTTCGGATCTTCAGGATTATAGTTGACGCCTTCCTTCACTTTGAATATCTGGATTGGGAAGATTGGCGTTTCTCCGTTGCCCAGACCGGCTTCGGTTGCAAGCATGACGCATTCCATCACCAGTCTGCCTTCCGGAGAAGTATCAGTGCCGTAGTTGATGGAACTGAACGGAACCTGTGCGCCGGCTCTGGAATGCATGGTGTTCAGGTTATGAATAAAGGCTTCCATGGCCTGGTAGGTCTTTCTTCGGATTTCCTGATCCGAATATCTGGTCGCCTGCTGCTGCAGATGCTTGGCATCTTCTTCGCTAACGATTTTTTTCAGTTCTTCCAGTTCGATTTCTTTATAATTGTTATCCCAGGCCATACATGGTTCCACACCATGCTCGTCCTGGATTTTCTTTCCCAGTTCCTTCATCTTCGCCACACCGTCGTCGGTACCGTGAAGGAAGTCCAGCATCTTGCCCACATTGGTCCAGTACAGACGCTTGTACGCCTTGCGTACGCCCGGCGCCATGCCGTAATCAAAGTTCGGCACAGACTGGCCTCCATGCTGGTCATTCTGGTTGGACTGGATTGCGATGCATGCCAGCGCTGCATAGCTTTCAATGTCATTCGGCTCCCGCAGATGACCGTGTCCCGTACTGAATCCGCCTTCCAGCAGTTTCAGCAGGTCGATCTGGCAGCAGGTCATGGTCAGGGTATAGAAGTCCATATCGTGAATATGGATGTCACCTTCTTCATGTGCCTTCACATGCTTCGGATCGATAACGTACATTTTATAGAATTCCTTGGCACCCTCTGAACCGTATTTCAGCATGGTTCCCATGGCTGTATTTCCGTCGATATTGGCGTTTTCACGCTTTATTTCGTTTTCCTTCGCTTCTTTAAAGGTCAGATCCTCATAAATCCGCATCAGTTTGGTATTCATGTCTCTGACGCGGGTTCTCTCCGCACGGTAAAGGATATATTCCTTGGCAGTACGTGCATGTCCGGCTTCAATCAGAATCTTTTCCACTGCGTCCTGAATCTGCTCCACCGTCGGAATGGAGTTATGACAGACTTCAAGTAGATACAGCTCCACCTGTTTCGCAAGGTAGACAGACATTTCTCTGTCCCGTCCTCCCAGCACCTGCGCCGCCTTAAAAATGGCGTCGGCGATCTTATTCACGTCAAATGGCACCGTTCTGCCGTCTCTCTTTACAATCTGTCTGATACAGTCCATGTCAAACCTTCCTTTTCTTTCATTTTTATGTCGATAACTTTCATTATAAAAACATACTACATATAGTGTATGCATTAAAAATTATATACCACATCAATGAAAAGTCAATAACGAAAAATTTACATTTCGCGTTTTTATTTCTGTGCAAAATATTCATCCCGGAGCATGGACATCAGGTGAAGGTCTACGTACGTTCCATTCTTTTTTCCGCCGTGCCGCATGTTTCCTTCATTCCGGAATCCCACCTTCTGATAGAGTGTTGACGCGATAATGTTTCCGGTAAAGTAGTCCAGTGTGACCCGTTCACAGTTTCTTTCCTCAAAGGCATACTGCAAAGCCAGACGAAGCGCTTCTTCCCCCAGCCCTTTTCCCCGCATGGCGGGATCCGCGATATAGATTCTGGTAATATCCAGAGAGTCATAGTGATCATCAATCCGGCTGATGTAGATTCTCCCCACCGGATGATCGTTTTCTTTGAGACAAACAGTGAACTGCACCTGGGTTTCGTCACCTTCCCGGCTCAGAAACTCCCGCACGACTTCCTCATAATCTCTTCCTTCATTGATGGTGAAAAACTCTGTCACAGCAGGCTGTGTCTCCCAATCCGCGAAATATCTGCAGTCATCAAAGGTGCTTTCCCGCAGATACAGCCTGGAGTATTCCGTCTGCACAATTTTCCTGTTATCCATTCTAACCCTCCGTTTTCTTACGATTTTGTGATTTTTTCGTGAATCACTGTTTTTTTTCATCTATATATGTTATCATAAATAAGACTTTTTTTGAAGTTTAGAAAAAAATTTCTGAAAATCAAGGGGAAACGGATATGAGAAAACTTGTAAAGATGATAAAACAACATAAAAAACACATGCTGATCGGTACTGCAGTCATTGCAGTCATCGCCATCTGCATCGGTGGAGCCCTCTTCCTCCTCCATGAGGAAGAGGCAGCAGAACCCAGCCTGGAAGAAGTGCTGGAAGAGAAACTGACTGCCTATGAAACGGATCTTCGTGACTCCCTGGGTTCCATGGATACCAACACGGACGTGGCCGGATACCTTCTTTCATGGGCGAAAAACAAGGAAATCCCTGCAACGACAGATGATGCGGGGAATGTAATTTTTACCGTCAGGGCATCTGAGAACGCAGGCGATGTACCGCCCGCTGCACTCGTCTGCTCTTTTGATGCGGATCATATGGAAAACCATGTGGAAGAAATGGCAGTTGCCCTCTGCGTTGCAAAAAATGCCATAAATCACGGTAAGCTGAGTGTGGTTTTTCTGGCAGAAGAAAATGGTCAGAAAACCGGCGCACAGGGATTTGATATCGGACACTTTACCGATGACACGTCAATATTCTGCCTTGGCAATTCCGTTGGCTCAAGAGTATCCACCGTCACCGGAGGATACCGTCAGATTCAGATTACCCATAAACTGGAATACCAGAAACCGACCTACAACAAGGCCTATAAGATTACATTGAAGAACTGTCCTTCCCTGCTGGTGGACGGAAAAATAGATACAGTGCCGAATCCAGTCAAAGTACTTGGAAACGTGCTGGCAAACTTCAAATCCACTTCCCTGCTCTTCGAACTGGGAACATTTTACGGTGGCCGCAGTGCAGATTTTACACCGTCCAAGGCATCCATGACCGTTGTTATCAATGACAGCGATACCGAGAAATTCCAACGGAAGATGGAAAACTCCATTGAAAAGATCTATGAAAAATATCATGATGATTATCCGGAAATCGAATATACCTACGAAGAAGTGGATCTTCCTTCCCATGTTCTCGATTCCGGGGACACCGATAATCTGGTCAGCCTGATGTACACAATTTTCGACGGCATATACCAGCGGAATGATGAAGGTGTGATTACTGCCATCACCAACATCGGAAGAATATCATGTAAGGATAATCTGCTGAAAATACAAGTTTCTGCCATGAGCAGCGACCAGACGCTTCTGGATGAAATCTGCGAGTCCTATGAAACCATCTGCGGACTCTGTGATGTAAAATTCAGGATAAAAAAAGACTATCCGATCTTCTACGGACTGACCGGTCGGCCAACCGGCACCACCGAAGCGCTGCTGGATTCCTTCGAAGAAGCATTTATGGAATTCACTGGCGATAACTCTATGAAAGTAGAAGATACATCGGTTCTGACACCGTGTACTTTCCTTCGCCAGAAGAATGCCAATCTCACCATTCTTTACTGTGGTGTCACAGAAAAAACCAAGCATAAATTCGCAGGTTCTCTGGTCACCTGGCTGGATCAGGGCGACGAAGAAGAATAATTGAAGAATTCGAATCAAAGAAAGAAACGCTCTCTGCATGTCATGCTGCAGGGAGCGTTTTCGCTTTCACATTTCCCCGAAATACAATTCTAATCGGTATACGGAGCCTGCTGGATCCGGATGAAATACCCCTGCGGATGATGACAGACCGGACAGATCTCCGGCGCATCCATCCCAGTATGAATATGACCACAGTTCAGACACATCCACCGGGTCGGCTCTTCTGCTGCAAACAGCTTTCCCGATTCCAACAGATCCGCAAACATACCAAACCGGTCGCCATGGGTCTTTTCGATCTCCGCAATCCGATAAAAGGATGTCGCCACCGGAAGAAATCCCTCCTCCACAGCTTTATCCCCAAAGGCCTGGTACACGGTTTCCCACTCTTCATATTCGTTGTTCTGCGCACTGCGAAGCAGCTGCGCCGCCGTATCCGACGGATCCACCGGATATCCCCCCTCGATCAGGATGGACTCACCTGCCAGATCCTTCAGATGGTTATAAAAGATTTCTGCATGCTCCTTCTCCTGTCCTGCAGTAAAGAGAAATATCTGCTCCAGCACCTGCAGATTCTGATTTCTCATCTTATCTGCCGCAAAGGTATACCTGTTTCTCGCCTGACTCTCTCCCGCAAATGCCCGCATCAGATTGACTTTCGTCTCGCTGTTCATAAAATCAGTACCCATTCCATTTCCTCCTGTTTCTTTCATGAATTCTGTATTCCATAGTATGCACATTCCCCGCGGCAGTATGCCCGCAGCCTCCCAGCAGATTTTTTTCTTTCATCTCTTGACAATCTCCGGTCGGAGTGGTAGCATAAAGAACAGTTAGAAATACAAGTGAATCATAGAATGTCTTCAGGGCAGGGTGAAATTCCCGATCGGCGGTAAAGTCCGCGAGCGCAGCAGCGCAGGAACCGGTGCAACTCCGGTACCGACAGTATAGTCTGGATGGAAGAAGGCAAAGAATCGGCATTCGGTTGCCGGACTTTTTGTTTTTGTTTTTCATGAGCTCTGAGCATTTTTGTTCAGAGCTTTTTTTCTTGACAAAATCCATCCTGCCGGCTCTGGCAGGATGTCAGGAGGTTATAGAATGTCTGACGAAATATATATGCAGCGCGCCCTTTCTCTTGCCGAAAGAGGTGCAGGCCATGTGAGCCCCAATCCTATGGTAGGTGCAGTCATCGTCAAGGACGGGAAAATCATTGGCGAAGGCTGGCATGAAAAGTATGGCGGACTCCATGCGGAACGCAACGCCCTGGCGGACTGCAGAAGACGTGGAGAAGATCCTGCAGGGGCTTCCATCTACGTGACACTGGAGCCCTGCTGCCATCATGGCAAGACCCCGCCCTGTACCGATGCCATTATGGAAGCAGGCATATCCCGCGTCGTGACCGGATCCGATGATCCCAATCCGCTGGTTGCGGGAAAAGGACTGCAGATTCTTCGGGATCACGGCATCAAAGTGGTCAGCGGTGTTCTCAAAGCACAGTGTGATCGGCTCAACCGCGTCTTCTTTCACTATATCACCTGCCATACACCCTATGTGGTTATGAAATATGCCATGACCATGGATGGGAAAATTGCGGCATATACCGGTGCTTCCCAGTGGATTACCGGAGAAGCTGCACGAAAGAATGTACAGAAAGACAGAAACCGATATACTGCCATCATGGTTGGTATCGGCACGGTACTTGCCGATGATCCTCTGCTTACCTGCAGGATTGACGGCGGCAGGAATCCGGTTCGGGTCATCTGTGATACCCATCTGCAGATTCCCCTCTCTGCCCGGATTGTGACCACAGCTGCAGAAGTACCGACAATCATCGCTGCAGGGATAACGTATGATCCAGAGATGGCAGTAAAAACGTCTGCACTCAAGTCAGCAGGCTGTCAGGTCATTTTCATCCCGATTGGAGAAGATGGACACCTTTCTCTTCCTGCATTGATGCAGGAGCTGGGAAGCAGAGGCATCGACAGCATCCTTCTGGAGGGCGGAAGCCGCCTGAACTGGGCAGTACTCTCCGCCGGTCAGGTACATCTGGTGCAGGCCTATATCGCACCGAAGCTGCTTGGCGGTGAAACAGCCCGCAGTCCCATCGGCGGTCAGGGCTATCCGGATCCCCAGCACTGCATTCATCTGGCGCCGCCATCTATACAAACCATTGACGGAGATATTTTGCTGGAAAGCGAGGTGATCCTTCCTTGTTTACAGGAATCATAGAAGAAATCGGAATCATTCAGGCTGTACATCACGGCCCGGCCAGTTCCCTTCTTACCATCCGGGCCGAAAAAGTTCTTGAAGACGTAAAGGATGGAGACAGCATCGCGGTCAACGGCGTCTGTCTGACTGTCACTTCCCACGGCAGCAGCTATTTCACTGCCGACGTTATGCATGAGACGCTGAACCGTTCCTCTCTGGGAAATCTACGTCAGGGAAGCCCGGTGAATCTGGAGCGCGCAATGGCAGCCGGCAGCAGGTTTGGCGGACATATCGTATCGGGACACATCGACGGCATTGGAACCGTTTCTGCCATCCGTCAGGATGACATTGCAGTCTGGTATACCATCAGTGCATCCCCTTCGATCCTGCGTTATATCATCGAAAAAGGCTCCATTGCCATCGATGGGATCAGCCTGACGGTGGCGACTGTCACAGACATAGACTTCAGCGTATCCATCATTCCCCATACCGCAGCGCAGACTACCCTTTCCCGGCGAAAATCTGGCGATATCGTCAATCTGGAGAATGATGTGATCGGCAAGTATGTAGAGAAGCTTCTGCAGCCTGCAGTGACCACACCGAAAACAGAAGCCTCATCCATTACCATGGGTTTTATTGAAAAATATGGATTTTAAGAAAGGAAACGAGATTATGGAAGATTTCAGATTCAACACCATTGAAGAAGCCCTGGAGGATCTGCGTCAGGGGAAGATTATCCTCTGCACCGACGATCCGGACAGAGAAAATGAAGGTGATTTCATCTGCGCCGCAGAATTTGCCACCACGGAGAACGTAAACTTTATGGCTGTACACGGAAAAGGTCTGATCTGCATGCCCATGAGCAGCTACTACTGTCAGAAGCTGCAGCTCCCGCAGATGGTAGACTATAACACAGACAATCACTGTACCGCCTTTACCGTCTCCATCGACCATGTAAACACCACTACCGGTATCTCTGCCAAGGAGCGCGGCTATACTGCCAGAATGTGCGTCAGCGAGGACGCCAGAGCCGATGATTTTCGGCGGCCGGGTCACATGTTCCCCCTGCTGGCCAAGAAAATCGGTGTCCTGGAACGAAACGGTCATACGGAAGCTACGGTAGATCTGATGCGTCTGGCGGGACTGAAGGAATGCGGTCTCTGCTGCGAGATCATGCGGGAAGACGGAACCATGATGCGCACGCCGGAACTGAAAGAGCTGGCAAAGAAATATAATTTAAAATTCATCTCCATCAAAGCCCTGCAGGAATACCGGAAGAAACATGAAAAGCTGGTGAAGCAGGTAGCGAAAACAAAAATGCCGACCCGTTACGGCGACTTCGTCGCCTACGGCTATGTGAACAAGCTCAATGGAGAACATCATGTAGCACTGGTGAAAGGCGACATCGGAAATGGCGAAGACCTGCTCTGCCGCGTGCATTCCGAGTGTCTTACCGGCGATGCCTTCGGATCCCAGCGCTGTGACTGTGGACAGCAGTTCGCAGCTGCCATGCAGCAGATCAATGCAGAAGGCCGCGGTATTCTCCTGTACATGCGCCAGGAAGGCCGTGGAATCGGCCTGATCAACAAGCTCCGGGCCTATGAGCTTCAGGATCAGGGAATGGACACGCTGGAAGCCAATCTGGCTCTCGGATTCGCAGGCGATCTGCGTGAATATTTTATCGGAGCCCAGATTCTGCAGGATCTGGGAGCGAAAACCCTCCGCCTTCTGACAAACAACCCGGATAAGGTCTATCAGCTGAAAGATTTCGGTATGGAAATCATTGAGCGCGTTCCGATTCAGATCGCCGCCAATACCCATGACCTGTTCTACCTGAAAACAAAACAGGAAAAAATGGGCCATTTGCTTCAATACTAAACGGAAACACAAAAGTAGAATACCACTTTATAAATCAAGACGAAAGGAATGAAAACCATGAACACTTACGAAGGAAAATTAGTCTCCCAGAACACCAGAATCGGCATCGTTGCCGCACGCTTTAATGAATTTATCTCATCCAAGCTTCTTTCCGGTGCCATCGACACCCTGCAGCGTCACGATGTGAAATCGGAAGAGATCGATGTGGCCTGGGTACCTGGTGCATTTGAAATTCCTCTTATCGCATCCAAAATGGCGAAGACCGGAAAATACGATGCGATCATCTGTCTGGGTGCAGTCATCCGCGGAAATACGTCCCACTATGACTACGTCTGCAGCGAAGTATCCAAGGGCATTGCACAGGTATCCTTAAACAACAGCATTCCTGTCATGTTCGGCGTTCTGACAACCGAAAACATCGAGCAGGCCATCGAACGTGCCGGTACGAAAGCGGGCAACAAGGGCAGCGAATGTGCGGAAGGTGCTATCGAAATGGTAAACCTGATCCGCGCCATCGAAGGTTAAGGGAATTTTAAGATGAATCTTCTCTTTGACTACGACGGTACGCTCCACGATACAGCACACATCTATATTCCGGCTTTCCGGCTGGCATACCGCAGTCTGGTGCAGCGAGGACTGGCTCCGGATCAGGATTTCACCGACGACGTGATCAAAAGCTGGCTTGGTTATTCGCCGAAGGAAATGTGGACCACCCTCCTTCCGGATCAGCCCTGGAGCAGGCTGATGGATGCCAGTGCCGTGGTAACTGCGGAAATGGTGCGGCGCATTGCAGACGGGCAGGCACGTCTCTTTCCCGGTACAGAAGAGACTCTGCAGCAGCTGAAAAATGACGGATACCATCTGCTCTTCCTCAGCAACTGTAAAAAAGCCTATCTGAAGCAGCATCAGGCCACTTTCGGTCTGGAACGCTATTTCGAGGATTTTTACTGCAGCGAAGACTATGATTATGTACCGAAATACGAAATCTTTCTCCGGATTCAAAAGGACCATCCCGGATCGTATATCATTATCGGAGACCGGTTCCATGATCTGCAGATTGCAGAAAAATACGGGCTGCCCGCCATTGCCTGCGGTTACGGGTATGGCCGGGAGGATGAATTCTGCGGAGCAAGTGAAATAATAAAAGATATCCGGGAGCTTCCGGAAGCCATAGGACGCCTGCTTTGAGCCGGCGTCCTTTTCTTCTGCCTGAAGAGGCTAGGTCGCTACCCTCACCTTCCCTGTTTTTTGATTATACCGATATACCTGCCCGGACAACCACTCGGTCTCGTCCACAACGTCGCTGTTCGCACAAGCAACCACCTGCCGGTAAAAGTCCAGTTTAGCCGGCTCCTCCCGGACAATATACAGTTCGTGCATGGAGCCTGGAAAAATGTAAATGCTTCCTCCAAGCTTTTCACATGCGGCAT
>JAEDMR010000075.1 GCA_016302925.1 Bacillota bacterium | reverse complement strand
GTTTCGTCGCAAAGCGTGTTCAGCAGAAATGTTCCGCCGTCGGTCAGGTCTTTCAGCATGTCATACTGCCGCAGGTAGGCCTGATTGTGGCATGCCACGAAGTCGGCCCGGTTGATCAGATAGGTGGACTGAATCGGCGATTTGCCGAACCGGAGATGGGACACGGTCAGGCCGCCGGATTTCTTGGAGTCATAGCTGAAATAGCCCTGTGCATACAGGTCGGTTTTATCACCGATGATCTTGATGGCAGTCTTGTTGGCGCCGACCGTACCATCGGAACCCAGACCCCAGAATTTGCACTTGATGGTGCCCTCCGGTTCCCGTGCGATGCCCACGGTATGAGGCAGGGAATGACCGGTGACATCATCCTCGATGCCCACAGTAAAATGATCCTTCGGATGCTTGTGGTAAAGATTGTCGAAAATGCTGTGAATCATGCCCGGCGTCACATCCTTGGAACCCAGGCCGTAGCGGCCGCCGTAAACCTCCGGCGCATATTTTATGCCGTAAAGGGCAGTGCGGACATCCTGATACAGCGGTTCACCCGGTGCACCCGGTTCCTTGGTACGGTCAAGGACTGCAATCCGTTCCACCGTCTTGGGCAGGACAGCCAGCAGATGTTTTTTCGAGAAAGGACGGTACAGGCGAACTTTGATCAGACCTACCTTATGACCTTCTGCCAGCAGCTTCTGCATGGTTTCCTCGATGGTCTCACAGACAGAACCCATGGCGATGATCACATTGGTGGCATCCGGCGCACCCACATAGTCAAACGGGTGATAGGTACGTCCGGTCAGCTGGCTGATCTGATTCATGTAATCTTCCACGATGTCAGGCACCGCATCGTAGTATTTGTTGGCGGCTTCCCGGCTCTGGAAGAAAATATCCGGATTCTGGGCGCGGGCCCGGAAGGCGTCTACTGCATCCCAGTCCAGCAGATTCTTCAAATCTTCGTAGTCCAGCACTTCGATTTTCTGAATTTCATGGGATGTCCGGAATCCGTCAAAAAAGTGCAGAAACGGAACCCGGGACTTGATGGATGCCAGATGGGCGATGCCGCCCAGATCCATGACTTCCTGTACGGATCCGGAAGCCAGCATGGCGAAACCGGTCTGGCGGGTGGCCATTACATCGGAGTGATCGCCAAAGATACAGAGCGCATGACTGGCAACGGTTCTGGCTGCCACGTGGAACACACCCGGCAGCAGCTCACCGGCGATTTTATACATATTCGGAATCATCAGCAGAAGGCCCTGCGATGAGGTAAAGGTCGTTGTCAGAGCACCGGCGGTCAGAGAGCCGTGGACTGTTCCTGCTGCGCCTGCTTCCGACTGCAGTTCCGCAATCTTCACGGTCTGGCCGAAGAGATTCTTCTTCCCATAAGCAGACCATTCGTCCACTGTTTCCGACATGACGGAAGAGGGGGTGATGGGATAGATGGCTGCCACATCGGTAAAGGCATAGGCAATATGTGCAGCCGCCGTATTGCCGTCCATGGTGAGAGTGCGTTTTTTACTCATTTTATCTTTCCTCCAAATTCTCCATAGATAATCGTGAATAAAAACAAAAATTTCACAAGATTGTTCGATTTTATTTGTTCCAAAAAACAAAAGAATGAAACTAATCTACCACAATACGGAAGAGAAGGCAAGTATGTACGGAAAAGAATACAATATACTTTTTAAAAACAAAACGAAAAATTGTATAACAGATTGACAATGATGCTCTACAAATGTAGAATGTATTTAAATACTACACTTGTAGAACGAAAGGGGATTTATGATGAATACAATGAAAAAAAGGCTGCCTGACGCAGAACTGGAAGTGATGCAGGCTGTCTGGGCATGCGAAGTACCTGTGGCGCGGGCAGAGATTGAGGAAATTCTGAAAGATTCCCATCCGATGGCACCGACCACCTTGCTGACCCTGCTGACACGGCTGTCAGAGAAAGGTTTCATCCGGATCGAGAAGGAGGGCCGCAGTGCCCGGTATTATCCACTGGTATCCCGGCAGGACTATCTGGCACAGCAAAGCAGGCGCTTCCTGGATAAGCTCTGCGGCGGCAGCCTTCCCACTTTCGCGGCGGCGCTGTGTGACAGCGGCCTGACCAAGGAGGAAATAGAAGAACTCAGAGATCTTCTGGAAAGGGATCTGCTATGAGTCTGGTGTTATTTGCAAGAGTGGTGATCGGCCTGATCTCCAGCGTGATGCTTGGGTGGGTCGTGATAGACAGGCAGCATAATGAAGCTGGAGAGGACTGGATCGGAAGGGCTTCAGAGGTTCAGAGATATCTGCCTTATGTTTCTGGGGGGCTTCTTCCGCTTTTTCTGGTTGCCATGGCGGGTGCCAGCATGTTGCTTGACGGACTTTTAGATACAGCGGAACGCATGGTTTCGATGTGTTTCAGCATTTTCCTGCATATCAGTATCTATTTCCTGATATTAGCTTCCGTGCTTCCGTTTCTGCGAAAACACATCAGTGCCAGAGCTTGCGCCATGCTGTGGATGGTTCCAAACTATCTTTATCTGGTCTATCAGGGTACTATGCAAATTCCGGAACCCTTGCTGGTGGTTCATGTGCCGGGAACAAGGCTCATGTGGGTGTTGTTTTTCGTATGGCTGGCAGGTTTTTTTGCAGTGCTCCTGTGGAAGATAATCTCTCATCTTGTTTTTCGCCGGCAGCTTCTGAAGGATACTGTAGCTGTTACAGATTCGGAAGTGAACGAAATCTGGAATTCCGAGATTGAACGGGCGGGAATACGAAAGCCGAAATGCGGACTGGTTGTTTCACCGAAGGCAGCAACGCCGCTGTCCATAGGCCTCTTTCGGCGCACAACCTGTGTGGTGCTCCCGAATCGCCAGTACCCGCCGGATGCGCTTGCACTGATTTTTCGTCATGAGATCATTCACATCGGGCGTGAGGACGCATGGACCAAGTTTTTCCTCGTGTTCTGCACTGCATTATGCTGGTTCAACCCGCTGATGTGGATGGCAACGAAAAAAAGCACGGAGGATCTGGAACTGAGCTGTGATGAGACGGTCTTGCTGGATGCGGACCATGCAGTTCGGCATCAGTATGCAGAGTTGATCCTTGATACTGCAGGAGATCCGCGGGGCTTTACCACCTGCCTTTCCGCAACCGCATCATCCCTGCGATACCGGCTGGCAAACATCATGAAGCCGGTCCGGCGCCGCAGCGGTGCAGTCGTCGTGGGACTGGTCTTTTTTCTATTGATTACGAGCTTCGGATATGTTGGACTCACCTATGGAGAATATACCGGTGCAGAAGTGGTTTATCCGTTGGAGAATAGCGGGCAGTACACGCTGTATGGGAACATTTGGACCGATGGAGACAGCTTTGAATGTACAGATCCGTCCGCATTACAGAACTATATGAAGGGCCTGACGATGGAACGGTTCACCGGATCATATTCCTTCGAAGACAGTGAGAAACAGTTTAGTTTCACATACGAAACACCGCAGGGTTTTTTAGGGGTCACACTGTCAGACCATGCGCTTGAACTGACTCCGCTCTATGAAGCAGAAGACGGAGCAGCCTACTACATCCCGGAAGGCGTGGACTGGGCTTATCTGGATACAATCATCGAACTGCGTTAGCGTCTGAACACGAATTCGGAAATCCGGTGATCTCACATTTTCTGCAAGACAGTCCCGATATCTCTGTTTGTGCAGTCTGAAGCCGGTGCTGGATGCCATGTGGGCGTGGGGCGAGGAATATAAGGCGAAGAAGGAAAAATAAAATATCCTGTCGGTTCCGGGCTGTTACAGCCCGGCGTCTGACAGGATTTCGTTGACCTTTTCCAGCAGCTGGTCCATGGTATGGGCATGGCTTCTGGCACAGGCTTTCGCGTCTTCTTCACAAAGCAGGCACCTCCGCGGCGCTGCTCCCAACCGGCTTCTGCTGATGCTCTGCGGGAAATTTTCCCCTGGGATCAGCACGTCCAGATCAAAGAGTCTTCCCAGGGCGCTGCCTTCTTCTACAGAGATGGCGGCTTTTTTTATGTCCAGCGGTTCGCCCTGGACAACCAGATAGGCTTCCGGGCCGGTGGCCAGCGGACGGAATTCTTCGTGGAGTATGGTGGTGCAGCTGCATTCCGAATCACAACGGCCTGCGAGCATCGCCTTTAGACGATGAATCCCTGCTTCCAGTGCTTTGCGGTACCTGAGACTGTCTTTCACCGGACCGGGGATGTTCAGGGTCATGGAGACCAGAACCGCACCAGGGTATGCGTTTAACAGTTCCTTCTGGTGGCGGACCCGGTTTTCCCGGGCATCCAGCAGATCCATCAGGGTCAGCTGGCGTGAGGCGGTATCTATGTGGGTGGTCGGCGTGTTCATCAATCCAGATCCTCCTTCAGAAGATAGTCCAGTGTTGACTGCGGCAGAAGTTCAGACAAGTCAGAGACAAGCTGCGCAGACGGATTTTGCAAGGCGTCCAGGCTGTCTCCGAGAATTGCCCGGACGCGGGAGGCACTGACCGGCTGGCCATCCTGCTCCAGACGCGGAATCTCCAGCACTTCGATGCCATCCTTCGGCAGGCGGGCTTTCAGCGTTTCGTTATAGACGGCAGTCACCGGGGACAGAGGCTCGGTGCCGATATAGCGGCGGGTGATACCCAGCTGCGGCGCGATGTGGCGGCAAAAAATCTCTGCATCCATAGCAGTTTGTGCTTTGGCCAGATTTTCTTCCTTCGTGAAGTAGCTGGGGAAGGTCAGGGATGAGACGCAGTAGCGGCTGCCTGCAATGACCGAAACATTGGAAAGATCTGCAGTGCCCCGGCGGACCATGGCGAACCGGTCGTCGAAGGAAAAGAGGGATTTGTTTTCTTCCACCACGAGAAGATAGACCAGGTCGTTTTCTGCGGCAGCCTGCTCCACAAGCCAGCGATGACCCTTGGTAAACGGATTGCAGTTCATTACCAGGGCAGCGACGCGGGGGGCGGGAATCATGCTGCCCGGCACAGGCATGAACTGGCGGCCTCCGCTTTCTTTCATATAGTATGAGACCTCTGCGTTGCGGCGGATGATAGTGAGGCGTTCTTTATACCAGTCAATCCCGGGATTTCCCCACTCCAGCAGGGCCGCATAAGGACGGACGGATGCCACCAGCCGGAAGCCCAGCCCCTGAAACTGCACCGCTTTTTCCGGCTTGGTGAAGAGGTACAGGGCATGGATTCCTTTTTCTGCGGCCACACCGATGAGATGTGTCAGAAGCTTTCCCGTCAGGTCCTCTCCCTGGCGGGAAGGGTCTACAGCAACGCCCTGGATCATATCACCGGCCAGACTGCCTGTGGCAACCAGCTTTCCGGCATCGTCAAAAACGCCTGCTGTATAGTTTACAGAAGCAGGACATTTCAGACCGCATTGGGATAATAAAGGCTCCGCCTGGGACAGGCGGATGGATTCTGTATAATACATAGGCGCTCCTTTCGGTTTCTATGAGATGATACTATATAAAATAAGCGATTTTGCAGAAAAAGTAAACCCGGAGGTTTACTTTTTCTTTGTACAAGTTTATTTCTACCGTACCGGCACTTCCCGGATGGTATCCAGCATACTGCCGTCTCGGTACAGCACGTTGGCAACCACACGGTCGCCCAGCTGCGGCTTTTTCGGCACGCCATTGAGCTTTTCGGCCATTTCCTTCAGGTCGTGGATATCCACAACAGGAAGTCCGGCAGCTGTGAATCGCTCCGCCAGTTCCGGCCGCTGCGGATTGACCGCAATGCCTCGCTGTGTCACCAGCACATCGATGGTGTTTCCCGGCGTGGATTTGCAAAGCACTTTGTCTACGACGATTGGCAGACGGGCGCGGGACAGCGGCGCAACGATAATGGACATTTTCGCACCGGCAGCCGTATCACTGTGACCGCCGGAGCCGCCCATGATATAACCGTTGGAATCCGTGTGAACGTTTACATTGAAATCTGTATCGATTTCTGTCGCACCCAGGATGACCACATTCAGGCTGTCTACAGCACTGCTCTTGGCTGTCGGGCTTGCATAATGCGCACCGCTGACTTCCATGTGGCACGGATTGGTGCGGATGGATTCCACGGCACCCAGGTCAAAGCACTGGACATCATACAGCGCCTTGAAGCAGCCGCTCTGCAGCATATCCACCATGTAGGAGGTGATGCCGCCCAGACCGTAGCTTCCCTTTACGTTCTTCCGAATCATGATGTCCTTCAGGTACTTGGCGGCAGCCAGAGATGCACCGCCGGCACCGGTCTGGAAGGAGAATCCGTCCACCAGCAGGCCGGATGCATCGATGGCGCGGGCTGCATAGTCTGCAATCACCAGACCCACCGGATCCTTGGTGATCTTGGTGGTGCCGGATACGATACCGGAAGGCTCGCCGATTTTATCTACGGTTACCACATAGTCGATGTATTCTTCGGAGATGGAGTAATCCACCAGCGGATAGTCCACCAGATTGTCTGTAATGACAACGCTTTTGCCGGCGTACATGGCGTCTGCGAAAGCATAGCCCAGAGAGCCGCAGGCGGAAGGCCCGGTCTTGCCGGTGCAGTTGCCCATGCAGTCTGCCGTCGGTGCGGCGATGAAAGCCACATCAATCGGAGAAGCACCACGGATAATGTCGCTCGGACGGCCGCCGTGGGTACGGAAGGTCACGGGCTTTTCCAGGATCCCTTCGCTGACTGCGCGGCCGACGACACCGCCCATATAGTCGGTTTCAATGCCGGTGATCACACCGTCACGGATATATTCAATGAAAGGTGCGTGGGTGTCGAAGATGGAGCTGATATTCACGTTCAGATCCTTGATTCCCAGTTCACAGATGGCATCCAGCACCATGACTGCCACCATATCTCCGTTCCGCAGATGGTGATGGAAGGAGATGGTCATGCCGTCCTTCAGTCCGGAAAGACGGATGGCTTCTTTCATATCTTTTACCAGTTTGCTCATTTCTATTTCCCTCCTCGGATGGCTTCTGCCGCTTCCAGCACCTGACGGGCACGGGCCACAATCGGTGCATCAATCATCTTGCCCCGCAGAGAAACCACGCCCTTGCCTTCGGCTTTGGCCTTTTCGATGCATGCAAAGACATCGCGGGCATACTGAATCTCTTCTTCCGTCGGGCTGAAGACTTCGTTGATAAACGGAATGTGGCGAGGGGAGATGGAGGACTTGCCGGTAAAGCCCAGGCTCTTGGCAAACTTCGCATCTTCGATGAGGCCGTCATAGTCTTCCACATCGGTCCACGGCGTATCGTAAACATCCACACCGGCTGCTCTTGCTGCCAGGACCATGCGGCTTCTGGCATAGAAAATCTCCGTACCTTCCTTGGTCCGCTTGCAGCGCATATCGGCTGTGAAGTCTTCCCCGCCCAGGAAGATGGCTGTCACCCGGGAATCTGCCGAAGCAATTTCATAGGCGTTTTCCACGCCCAGGGCCGTTTCGATCAGCGGAATCATCTTCACGCCGCCTTCTTCCATGCCGAATTCCTTCTCCAGCTGGGTGATAAAATCGGCCACGATCTTTACATCGGCTGCGCAGCCCACTTTCGTCGGCATGATCATGTCCGGCTTCACCGGGATGATTGCCCGCAGATCCTTCTGCCAGTATGGGCTTTCCACCGGATTGATCCGGACGATGACTTCACGGGTGTAGCCCAGGGAGGTGATGGCGTTTCTGACCAAAATCCGTGCGGCGTCTTTTTCTGTCGGTGCCACGGCGTCTTCCAGGTCCAGGATAATGCTGTCCGATCCTAAAAAATCGGCATTCAGCAGAATGTTCGGGCTGTTGCCCGGCAAAAATAACATACTTCTGCGCATCTTATTCCACTCCTTTCCCGCGGCAAACCGCTGTTTCCACTCTGGCGCGGATGGTGCAGTCCACGGCACCCCGGTCGCTGACGGTCAGTTCCGCATCCTTCACATCCAGCTGATCCAGGGTCTGGCGGATGACAGACTCAATCTGGTCGCCAAACTGCTGCATGACGACAGACGTCAGGTTCAGCTTGATGCCGCTTCCTGCCGCTGCCGGTGCAATTTCCACATAAATGTCACTGGATTCCAGCGTTCCAGCGCACGCTTTCTGTTTGATCACAGGAATTCCTCCTTTTTTCGCAGGTGCCGCAGCGTCGCGGTTTTCAAAAACCGGGGAAAAGTTTTCTTTTTGAAAACTTTTTCAGGGTTTGGGAAAACTTTTTACCATAATTTAGGGTTTTCTTCGGAATGCAGCCACCTTTTGTGGTCTGCACGGCACCTGAATCATACATATAATTACATTTTATACTGAATCTGAGAAAAAGTTTTCCGAAACAGGGCAAAAGTTTTCTTTTTGAAAACTTTTCGGGTATTTCAGAAAACCAAGGAAGAGGGTCAGGGCCAAGAGGTCTGCCGATCCGCCCGGGCTCAGATTTTTTTCAATGAATTTCCGGTCTGTTTCCCGGATTTCCGTAAGGTTCATGGCGGCAGGGCCGCCTTCGGTGAGTTTTCGGGCTTTCCGCTTCGCAAAATCCATTCCCTCCACGCCGCCGCGATGCACCAGGTTGCTGTCTTCGGTGGCTTCGATGATCCGCAGCAGGGTGTAGACCATGGCGTCATTTTCACAGATGTCAGACTGCAGAGCTTCCATGAGAGAAGACAGCCCGACGGAGAAGGCGGTGTCAAATCCGCCAAGCGCCTCGGCGCGGATGCCGCCGGTCCCGGTTTGCTGCAGCACGCTTTTTCCGTTGGTATGTTCTGCAGCGTCCTCTGCGAGAAGGGAGGCTGCGATGGAAGCTGCAACGGATTGGAGCTGCTTCATCTGTCCGGCATGTTCCATCTGCTGCAGTGAAACAAATGCTGCCGCAGCGCAGAGGATACCCAGGCTGAAAATGGCACCCTTATGGGTATTGACACCGCCGGTTGCCTGATACATGGCTGCCTCGCCGGCCAGACCGATGGAGCGGAGCTTTGCTGCCAGCTGCGGCAGGTCGTCTGAATGCGGCTGGTCGTCCAAGGAGTTCGCTGCAGAGAAGGCTGCGCCTGCCTGGGCGCACCGGGTGAAACAGTGCTGCAGGGCATGGGCGCTGTCCACAAAGTTCTGATAGGTCATGTCTTTGTGAGCACCGGTGTTTTCCCGGTCCACCAGACCGGGTTTGGGCGAAGCCCAGACTTCTCCCAGAAGCGCCATAACCGCCAACCGCCCGATTTCATCGGGCGAAAGAGCCGCGCTACCCGGAAACGAGTGCGCGGCTGAACCATCTGGAGTATGGATTTTGTTCAGAAAATCCGACCGCATACTTAGGCGTTCTTTGCCTGCATCATGGCCAGGACTCTC
>JAEDMR010000074.1 GCA_016302925.1 Bacillota bacterium | reverse complement strand
TTCCCATCATGATCTTCGGACCAATCAGTATCGCCCCGGAATATAAACGGCAGGGTTACGGAAAGATTTTGCTGGACTATTCCATGGAGCAGGCAGAAAAAAAGGGAGCCGGTGCGCTGGCAATCGTTGGAAATATTGATTTTTACGGAAAATCCGGTTTCGTCCCGGCGAAAACCAGGGGCATCCGGTATGAGGACGATCCGGAGGCGGACTATTTTCTGATCAAAGAATTAAAGCCCGGCTTCCTATCAGGGGTCTGTGGCATGTATAAAGATCCGGAAGGATATTTTATCTGCGAAAAGGATCCGGATGGATTCGAACAGTTTGAGGCGACTTTTCCGCCAAAGGAAAAGAAGAAAATGCCGGGTCAGCTATTTTAACCGCTTTATTCGGGCGACGGAGGTATTTGGATGAAAATAAATATGAAACAGTATGGAATGAATGATCGATTTACGGCGCTGGCATCCATGTACGAAGAGGAAGGCCTGATTGCCGGCAGAGTGATTTCACAGGAAAAGGATCTTTACAGGATTATGACAGAGCAAGGAGAACGACATGCAGAGGTATCCGGTAAATTTCGATATCAGGTGTCAGCCGTATCGGATTTTCCGGCTGTGGGAGACTTTGTCATGGTGGATCCTGGACAGTATGAGGGAAATGCTGTGATTCATCATGTGCTGCCGCGAAAAAGCTGTTTCCTGCGCCGTGCCGCAGGAGAGGCCCGACAGGAACAGGTTGTTGCTGCCAATATTGATACTTTATTTTTATGTATGTCACTGAACAATGATTTTAATCTGCGAAGACTGGAGCGATACCTTTCTGTAGCATGGGACATCGGCTCGATTCCTGTTGTGGTATTAACGAAAGCTGATTTATGCACCGATTCAGAAAGCCGTCTGGCTGAGGTCTCTTCCATCGCCATGGGTGTAGATGTGCTGGTTACAACTGCAGCGGAACAGGATGGGTATGCGCAGATCTTTCCTTACGTCACAGAAGGAAAGACTGCAGCGTTCCTCGGTTCTTCCGGCGTGGGAAAATCTACGCTGATCAATTGCCTGCTGGGTGAAAAGAGGCTGGATACAAACGGACTTCGTAATGACGACAAAGGAAGGCACACCACCACACGCCGGCAGCTGATTCTGCTTCCGCAGGGAGGAATGGTCGTGGATACGCCGGGCATGCGGGAACTTGGCATGTGGGACGCCGGAGATGGAATCGGCCAGACATTTTCAGATATCGAAGAACTGGCTGAACAATGCAGGTTCTTTGACTGCAGTCATACTTCGGAACCGGGCTGCGCAGTTCGCAAAGCGATAGAAGAAGGGAAGCTTTCTGAATCACGCTTTCAGTCCTGGATAAAACTGCAGGCCGAAAATGAATACGCGAAAGACAGCGAAAGCTATCTGGCTGCAAAAGAACGAAAATTCAAAGAAATTGCGAAATACACTAAAGGAAAGAGGAAAAGGGGTACAGTCTGATACAATGGTAAATCACGAACAGAACCGGAACAATTACATCTCCATTCGCTGCAAGACAGCCTGCAATCCCGTCCGCGGCCGGTTTCCGTACCGGTGGGATCTGAACATCTACCGCGGCTGTGATCACGGCTGCAGGTACTGCTTCGCCATGTATACCCATCGCTATATGGTAGGCTCCGATTCCACTTCTTTTTTCCGAACTGTTTATAAAAAGGAAAACATAGCAGAACAGCTGGAAAAACAGCTTTCCTCTCCGAAGTGGAACGGAGATGTAATCAATCTGGGCGGCATTACGGATAACTATCAACCCTGGGAAGCAGAAAACGGCCTGATGACCCAGGTTCTGGAAATCATTCTTAAATATCGGAATCCCTGCATCATTTCCACGAAATCTGATCTGATTCTTCGGGATTTTGATCTCATCGACCAGCTGTCACGAATGACCTATGTCAATATTGCGTCCACCATAACCTGCACGGATTCGTTGCTTGCGGCGGAACTGGAGCCTGGTGCGGTAAGTCCGGAAAGGCGGTTTTCTATGCTGAAGGAATTTTCGAAGACAAGTGCAGTGACCGGTGTCCATTCCATGCCGCTGATTCCTTTTCTTACGGACAATCCTGAGAACCTGGAGTCTCTATATGGTGGTGCGTCTTTCTGCGGTGCAAAATACCTTCTCCCGGGATTTCTTTATCTGAAAGGGGACACACGGCAGTCGTTTTTTGACTATCTTTTTCAGTATCATCCCCAGCTGGTTGCACCGATGAACCGGCTTTTTACGGATCGGGAAGCATATAAACAGCATCGCATCCCAGCTTACCGTGAGATCCGAAGACTGGCTGTGAAGTACAGAATGACGTCAGACTATATGAAAGAAGTCCGCAGGAGAATGAATGCGGGAAAGTCATGTTTTGCTCAGAATTGCGGCTGCAAATTTGTCCGTGGAGATGAAGGGGAACAACTTGACTTTTTTTCTCTGAATGTGTAAAATATTTACAAGGATTCTTGTGAAAAAGTCCTTGACCTGATGCTGAAAATAGGGTATGATAAGAGCACAGAACAAATGTTCGCTTGAGATGATTTGGAGGAAGAATATGAGTGTAAATAAATCGGAAAAGGATAAGGCCCTTGAGGCTGCAATGGCGCAGATTCAGAAACAGTTCGGCAAGGGAGCCATTATGAAACTGGGAGATGCCGGTGCACAGATGAATGTGGAGGCGATTTCCACGGGCTCCATCAGTCTGGATATGGCGACCGGTATCGGTGGTGTACCGAAGGGCAGAATCGTGGAAATATACGGACCGGAATCTTCCGGCAAGACAACTCTGACATTACATATTATTGCAGAGGCACAGAAATCCGGCGGCAAGGCTGCGTTTATTGATGCAGAACATGCGTTGGATCCTGTTTATGCAAAGAATCTGGGAGTCAATGTGGGGGAACTTCTGGTCTCCCAGCCGGATACCGGTGAACAGGCGCTGGAAATCTGCGACATGCTGGCCCGAAGCGGTGCATTGGATATTATTGTAATCGACTCGGTTGCCGCACTGGTTCCGAAAGCGGAAATCCAGGGAGAAATGGGCGATTCCCATGTGGGACTTCAGGCCCGTCTCATGTCGCAGGCGCTGCGTAAACTGACCGGTACCGTAAATAAATCCAATACCTGCGTGATTTTTATCAATCAGCTCCGTGAAAAAGTAGGTGTTATGTTCGGTAATCCGGAAGTGACAACCGGAGGACGTGCGCTGAAGTTCTATTCTTCCATGCGTATGGATGTGAGAAGGATTGAAAGTATCAAGGTGGGAGACAGTGTAGTAGGTAACCGGACACGCGTAAAGGTTGTAAAGAACAAGGTTGCGCCACCGTTCAAGCAGGCTGAATTTGATATTATGTACGGTCAGGGCATTTCCAAGGCAGGAGATCTGCTGGATACTGCCGTGGAGCATAAGATTATCGACAAGGCAGGCTCCTGGTACAGCTTCGAAGGAGAACGAATCGGCCAGGGACGTGAAAACGTGAAGACATATCTGCAGGAGCATAAAGATGTCATGGATAAGATCGAGTCCCTGCTGCTGGATATTCTGGCACAGAAGGATGAAGACTTCCAGCCGGAAGAGGAACCGGATATTCCGGAAGATGATATCAATGCAATTATGGATATGCTGGTGGATGATGACGGCGTCGTACTGGAATAGAGAATCGACGGAACTCATTGAAAAAAAGCGAAATATTACTAATTTGTACTTGACTTTCAGTGCGGCAGATGCTATTATTTAATAGTTGAGCCGCACTGAACAGGTTTTTGAAGTGTAATCAATCAGGATTACCACCTTGGATGGCGAGACCGGATAGAGGAGGAATATATAAACATGTATGCAGTAATTGAGACTGGCGGTAAGCAGTACAGAGTACAGGAAGGCGATATCATCACCATCGAAAAGATCAAAGCTGAAGTTGGTGAAACCGTAGCTTTCGACAAGGTATTAGTTTTAAGCGACGGTAATGATGTTAAGGTCGGCACTCCGTACCTGGATGCAGCAGTAACCGGTAGCGTAGTAGAACACGGTAAGGGCCAGAAGGTAATCATCTTCAAGTATAAGGCGAAGAAGGATTACAGAAAGAAGCAGGGTCACAGACAGCCGTACACAATGGTTAAGATTGAATCTTTAACAGGAGCAGCTCCGAAGAAGGAAGAAGCACCGAAGGCAGCTGCAGCAGAAGAAAAGGCTGAAGTGAAGGAAGCTAAGAAGGTTTCCGCTTCCATGAAGAAGGACGAACTGATTGCTTTTGCTAAGGAAAACAACATTGCAATCGATGAAAAGGCAACCAAGGCTGTAATTATCGAAGCAATCGAAGAAGCATTAAAGTAATTTACTGATATAGTTAGGAGGTGTCTCTATGGCAAGTAAAAAAGGTGTAGGTAGCTCTAAGAACGGTCGTGACTCCGAGTCCAAACGTCTTGGACTGAAAGCTGGAGACGGCGAATTCGTTACTGCAGGAAGCATTCTGGTTAGACAGAGAGGAACCAAGTTCCATCCGGGTAACAACGTAGGCATCGGCGGCGATGATACTTTATTCGCAATGATCGATGGTGCTGTTAAGTTCGAAAGAAAAGACAAGACCAGAAAACAGGTCAGTGTTTATCCGAAAGAAGCTTAATTAGAGTATTGAGACCCTGTACACATTCCGTTACAGGGTCTTTTTGTACGAGCCCGGAATTCATCATCTGAAGTCCGGCAGATAAGGAGGTTCTATTATGTTTGTTGACAGAGCCAAAATATTTATAAAGTCAGGAAAAGGCGGAGACGGCGCCGTTACGTTCCGAAGAGAACCTTTCGTTCCGGAGGGCGGACCGGACGGTGGCGACGGCGGCAGAGGCGGAGATGTGATCTTTCAGGCAGATCGAAACCTGAGAACGCTGATGGACTTTCGCTATAAAAGAAAATATGAAGCGGAAAGCGGCCAGAACGGTATGAAGAAAAAACGGTTTGGAAAAGCCGGGGAGAATCTGGTCATTAAGGTTCCGATGGGCACCATGGTCATCGATGAAGCCACCGGCCTGGTGATGAAAGACCTGGTAGAAGATGGTGAATCCTTCGTGGCTGCCAAAGGCGGCCGCGGCGGCCGTGGGAATGTGCATTTCAAAAATTCTGTGCGGCAGGCTCCGAATTTCGCAGAAGCAGGCGGCGAGGCGAAAGAACGAACCGTGATTCTGGAAATGAAACTGATCGCGGACGTGGGGCTGGTGGGCTTTCCGAATGTAGGAAAATCCTCTCTGCTTTCTACTGCAACCAGTGCACAGCCGAAAATTGCAAACTATCACTTTACCACCATAGATCCGAATCTGGGTGTGGTAGAACTGTATGATACCAGCTTCGTAATGGCGGATATCGCTGGAATTATCGAAGGTGCCAGTGAAGGACTGGGACTTGGCTTCAAATTCCTGAAGCATATCGAGCGGACCAAGGTTCTGATTCATGTGGTGGATGTGTCCGGAAGTGAAGGAAGAAATCCGATCGATGATTTTGAAAAGATCAACCGGGAACTGGAAGCATACAGTCCGCGAATTCTGAAAAAACCGCAGCTTGTGGCAGCCAATAAGATTGATATGATTGAGGAAGATAATCCGCAGTACCAGGAATTCAAAGCCTATGTGGAAAACAAAGGATATCAGGTATTCCCGATTTCCGCTCCCCTGGATCTGGGCGTGAAGGAACTGCTTACCGCTGCACTGCATGAACTGAAGCGAATCGAAGCGAACCCGCCGGAAGATGATGACGAAGTGGAATACTTTGACTTCGAAGCGGATGATAACGACCCGAACTACAGAGAAATCTATGCAGGCTATGACGAAGAAGATGATGTGTATACCCTGGAAGGAAAACAGCTGGAGAAGATCTTCAACTCCACCAACTTCAATGATATGGGTTCACTTCGTTATCTGTATAAGTATATCGAAAAGAACGGGGCCATCGACAGATTGAAAGAAATGGGCCTGGATGAAGGCGATATCATCCGAATCAAAAATTACGAACTGGAATACTGGGACGAATTTTAATGCTTGCTGCTGCATTGTCATATCAAACAATGCAGCTTTTTTTGTCATTTCCTCTTCCTGAACACATACAATGGCAGTGGGGGGAAAAACTATGGACAGAAACAGAAAAGTCATGATACAGGCGATTCTCTGTCTGGGCATTTTCGTTTCAGTACAAACGGGTGTCCTGCCGGAAGAAGGTAAAACGGGAGCGTTTCTTGAAAAAATAAGCAAGGCAGTGCGTGAGAACTACACACTGGCAGAACTTCTGCAGCTGGGAAAGGATGCGGCTTCGGCTGCAGTTTCCGCACCTGCAAGGGTCAGTGAAGCTGTACTGGAAGCAAATGAAAAGGTGCAGTACGGGAAGCCTCTGGATGAAAATGAAGATACGTCTATCCATCCGGTGTACGCCGTGGCTGGCGGAAAAGTGCTGCGGGCAGGGATCCGAGATGATATCGGTATGTATGTGAAAGTAGAACACCCGGATAAAATCTCAACTTACGGACAGCTTTCCAATGCGGCTGTAATCACGGGGGAACGGGTGAAAAAAGGGGACATGATCGGTTCCTATGACAGCAGCGGAGAAAAGGAATTTTACTACGTTCTGGAGGATAAAACCAGCAGCTGAAAACTTGGATAAACCCATGGAAATCTGCCAGAAAATATGATAAAATAAGGAAAGCCGGCTGAAAACCTGCCATAAGGCGTCTGGCAGCCGGTATTCTTTTTGTAAGATAAAAGAGGTTTGAAATGGCTCGCAGAATTACCGAAGAAGAAGTGAATCAGCTCTATAAAGAATATGGAACGCCAAACCATGTAATTGCACACTGCCGGGCTGTAACCAGAGTTGCACTGGGAATTGCAGAAGCATTGAACTGCCATGGGTATCATCTTGATCTGGATCTGATCCGGGGCGCCGGACTGGCCCACGATACGGCCAGAACCAGTGATGAGCACTGGAATGTATGCGCAGATATACTGGAAAAAAGCGGTTTTCAGGAGGAAGCGGCAATTGTCAGAGTGCATATGACATATCAGTTCAATCCAGTGGACAGGCTGAATGAAACAGACATGGTATGTCTGGGAGACCGTCTGGTGAAGGAAGATCAGTATGTAGGTGTAGATGAACGATTTCAGTACATTATGGACAAGGCTCCGCATATTCCGGAAATCCAGGCACATCTGGCAGAGCACAGAGAAAAGATGCGCATTCTGCTGAAACAGATTGAAGAAATCATTGGCATTTCAATAGATGACTTACTTAAATAAAAAATGACAGGAGAATTACAGAATGAATCATAGTCATACTGAGAAACTGAATCAGCTGTTGAAACGAGTGGAAAAACCTGGCCGGTATATCGGCGGGGAAATCCATTCTGTAAAGAAAGACCCGGAGAAAGTCAAAGGCAGGTTTGCCTTTTGTTTTCCGGATCTTTACGAAATAGGTATGTCTTATCTGGGCATGCAGATTTTATATAAGGTTATAAATGACAGAGAGACTCTGTACTGCGAACGTGTTTTTGCACCGGCTGTGGATATGGAGAAGCTCATGCGCGAAGAAAATATTCCGCTGCTGACACTGGAAACAAAGACACCGCTCTCTGAAATGGATATCGTGGGATTCACGCTCCAGTATGAAATGTCCTTCACGACTGTACTCAATATGCTGGATCTGGCACAGATTCCAATTCGAAGAGAAGAACGGGATGAAAGATATCCACTGGTGATAGCAGGGGGACCCTGTGCTTTCAATCCGGAACCCCTGACGGACTTCATTGATCTGTTCCTCATTGGCGATGGCGAAATTCTTCTGCCGGATCTGATTGATCTGTATGCTATTTGTAAAGTACAGGGCAAAAGCCGGAAGGAGTTTTTCCATGAAGCATGCAAGATGGATGGAATATACATCCCTTCGCTCTATGATGTGAAATATAACGAAGATGGAACCATAAAAGAATTCTGTAAACTATATGAGGAAGCACCGTTCCCAGTGAAGCGGACGATCATTGGAAACATTGAAGATCTGCCGTTCCCGACAGAGCCTGTAGTGCCTTTTGTGGAAGCGGTGCATGACCGTTCTGTGGTGGAAACCTTCCGGGGATGCACGCGAGGCTGCCGTTTCTGTCAGGCAGGAATGATTTACCGTCCGGTACGGGAACGTTCTCTGGATCGAATTATGGATCTGGCTATGGAACAGCTGGCCAATACAGGTAATGATGAACTTTCTCTTCTGTCTCTGTCTACCAGTGACTATTCACGCTTTGAAGATCTGGCAAATGCCCTGATTCCGGCATGTAAAAAAGAAAACGTATCGCTTTCTCTGCCGTCTCTTCGGATTGACAGATTTGCTTTCGATGTGCTGAATCAGATTCAGGAATATCGGAAATCCGGACTGACCTATGCACCGGAAGCAGGTACCCAAAGACTGAGGGATGTCATTAACAAGGGCGTGACGGAAGCAGACATTTATACATCCATCGAGCAGGCATTGGAACTTGGATGGAGCCATATTAAGCTGTATTTCATGATTGGTCTTCCTACCGAAACAGATGAGGATCTGGACGGAATAGCGGAGATTGCGAAAAAAATTGTAGATCTGAATTATAAAATAAACGGCAGCCGGGGCGGCCGCTTCCGGGTTACGGTAAGTGTATCAAATTTTGTTCCGAAGTCCGGTACTCCTTTCCAGTGGGAAAGCCAGAATTCAGCGGAAGAATTCGCGCGGAAACATAACTACCTTACAGCAAAACTCCATATGAAAGGTGTCACATTTAACTACCATGATAATGCCACAAGCTCATACGAAGCAGTTTTCGCCCGGGGCGACAGACGGTGCGGCAAGTTGCTGGAGGCAGCCTTCCGAAACGGATGCAGACTGGACGGCTGGACAGAGCATTTCAAACCGGATGCATGGGAAAAGGCATTTGCAGACAGCGGCATTGATAAGACTTTCTATACGGAACGGAAGCGCAGTTTTGATGAAATCCTTCCGTGGGATATCATTGACAGCGGCGTTTCGAAGAAGTTCCTCCGCCTGGAGGCCGAGCGTGCATATGGAGCCGTTACGACACAGGATTGCCGACATGCCTGTGTTGGCTGCGGCATCAACCGCTATGTAACATGTGAAATGGAGGGCTGTTTATGAGCAGATATGTGCTGAAATTTCATAAAACCGGATATGTGAAATATACATCTCATCTGGATCTGCTTCGCATCTTCAAACGAAGCTTCAAAAAAACAGGCATTGCCCTTCGATACTCGCAGGGATTCAACCCCCATCCGAAGATGGGATTCGCACAGCCG
>JAEDMR010000073.1 GCA_016302925.1 Bacillota bacterium | reverse complement strand
CTATGCAGATCGTCTGCTGGATAACCTGGATAAGCTGGATGGCTGGCCGAATAAGGTAAAGACCATGCAGAGAAACTGGATCGGACGTTCCACAGGTGCGGAAGTGGATTTTGCCATCAAAGATGACGACCGGAAAATGAAGATCTTCACCACCCGCTGTGATACGCTGTTCGGCGTGACCTACATGGTTATGGCACCGGAGCATCCGTATGTCATGAGTCTGGTAGAGGGTACCGAATATGAGCAGCCTGTGAAGGATTACCTGGATAAGGTGCAGCATATGAGTGAGATTGAGAGAACCTCAACCACCAATGAAAAAACCGGTGTGTTCATCGGAAGATATGCCATCAATCCGCTCAATGGGAAAGAAGTACCGATTTTTATTTCCGACTATGTACTGATGGATTACGGTACAGGTGCCATCATGGCAGTACCTGCCCATGACCAGAGAGACTTTGACTTTGCGAAGAAATTCAACTTGGAAATCATCCCGGTGGTGGATCCGCAGAATCCGGAAATTGACCTTTACAATCTGAAGGAAGCCTTCGTTGCAGAGGGTACCATGATCAACTCCGGAGAATTTAACGGCTTGAACAATCGTGATGCCATCGAAAAGGTTGCTGCGTATCTGGAAGAAAAGGGCATCGGCAAGAAGACTGTCAACTACAGACTCCGCGACTGGCTCATTTCCAGACAGCGGTACTGGGGCTGCCCGATTCCGATGGTTTACTGTGATGACTGCGGATGGGTTCCTGAAAAAGAAGAAAATCTGCCGGTTCTGCTGCCGACAGATGTAGAATTTACCGGTAAGGGAGAATCGCCGCTGACCACATCCAAAGTGTTTGCCCATGCAGTCTGCCCGAAATGCGGCAAACCGGCAAGAAGAGAAATGGATACCATGGATACCTTCCTGGATTCCTCTTGGTATTTCCTCCGTTACTGTGATCCGAAGAACAGCAAAGCACCGTTTGACTTCTCCAAGGTCAGCTACTGGTTCGGAGAAAACGGTGTGGATCAGTACATCGGCGGTGTGGAGCATGCGATCCTGCACCTGATGTATTCCAGATTCTTTATGATGGCACTCTATGACATGGGACTGGTATCCTGTGAGGAGCCGTTCCAGAACCTGCTGACACAGGGCATGGTAAATAAAGACGGCAAGAAAATGAGTAAATCTCTCGGCAACGTTGTCAGCCCGGAAGAAATTATCAACAAGTACGGCGCAGATACTGCCAGATTGTTTATCCTGTTTGCAGCACCGCCGGAAAGAGAACTGGACTGGTCCGATGCCGGCGTGGAAGGAAGCTATCGTTTCCTGAACCGTGTATACCGTCTGGTTTATGAATTCAAAGAAAAGTATCCGGAAGTTCCGGCATGCTTTGAAGTGAAGACTGCAGCTGACAAATCCTTAAACTACATGCTGAATACTGCCATTAAGAAAGTCAGTGAAGATGTAGGCGGACGGTTCAGCTTCAATACTGCCATCAGTTCTATTATGGAACTGGTAAATGAAATGTACCGCTATAAAGAAGGGACCGATGTGAATCCGGGACTCTTCGGCAAGGCGGTGAAAGAGCTGATTATCATTTTATCTCCGTTCACTCCGCATATCTGTGAGGAAATGTGGGAACATATGGGACAGAAAGGTTCCCTGACTACCGTGGCATGGCCGGAATATGATGAAGATGCACTTGTAAAAGACGAAATTGAAATCGTTGTACAGGTAAACGGTAAGCTGAAGGAGAAGTTGATGGTAGAAAGCAACTTGACCAAAGAACAATTAGAAAAGATAGCTATGGAACATGAAAAAGTCCAGGCATTGTTGGAAGGAAAGACGGTCGTGAAGGTAATTGCAGTACCGAACCGGCTGCTGAACATTGTAGTAAAATAAAAAAACAACTTTATAACAGGCTTTGCTATCTTTTCATAAAAAGAAAAGGACGGAAAATATTTTATGAGAAGAAAACAAACAAGACCAAAGAAGGAAGCAGCCCTGAAAGTGATTCCCATCGGGGGTCTGAATGAAATCGGAAAGAATCTGACCCTGCTGGAGTATAAAAATGAGATCCTGATCATTGACTGCGGTATGTCTTTCCCGGATGACGAAATGTACGGAATCGATATTGTCATTCCGGATTTCACCTACCTGATCAACAATCAGGAGAAGATTGTGGGTATGGTGCTGACGCACGGTCATGAGGACCACATCGGTGCGGTTCCTTATTTGCTCAAATATATCAATGTGCCGGTATATGGTACCAGACTGACGCTGGGACTGGTGGAAAACAAGCTGAAGGAACACAACATTCAGGGTGACCTTCGTACGATTTATGCAGGGGATAAGATCCAGCTGGGCTGCTTCAATGTAGAGGCAATTCGCACGACCCATTCGGTGGCAGACGCAATCTGCCTGGCCATCGATACTCCTGCCGGGCTGGTGTTCCATTCCGGCGACTTTAAGATCGACTATACACCCCTGGACGGAGAGCCGATCGATTTCGCCAAGCTTGCCTCACTGGGCAAGAAGGGTGTGACATTGATGCTCTGTGACAGTACCAATGCAGTGCGTCCAGGCTTTACGGCTTCCGAACAGGTGGTAGGTCAGACCATTGAAACGATTTTCAGAAAATGTAAGACCAGAATCATTATTGCAACATTTTCATCCAATGTGCACCGGGTACAGAAGATCATTGAAAGTGCCATCAAGGTTGGAAGAAAGGTTGCTGTTTCCGGCAGAAGCATGGAAAATGTAGTGGCGCTGGCCATCGAACTGGGATATCTGGATATTCCGGCAGGTACGCTGGTGGATCTGAAAATGACCAGAAATATTCCGGATGATAAACTGGTGATTATTACTACCGGAAGCCAGGGCGAACCGATGTCAGCACTGACGCGGATTGCCGGCGGTGAACATCGTGCGGTAAAACTGAAACCCGGTGATACGGTAATCCTGTCGTCCTCTCCGATTCCGGGAAATGAAAAAACGGTATCCAATGTAGTAAATAAACTGTTTGAAAAGGGTGCAGAAGTCATCTATTCCGATATTGCAGACATCCATGTTTCAGGCCATGCCTGCCAGGAGGAGCTGAAACTGATGCATTCCCTGCTGAAACCGAAATACTTCATGCCGGTTCACGGAGAATATCGCCATCTGATTCAGCATGCACGCCTGGCGGAAAACCTTGGCATGGATCCGGAAAACATCTTTGTACTGGATAACGGGGATACACTGAACATTACCAGAAACTCTGCCGTAAAGGAAGAGACGAAGGTTTCTGCAGATGCGATTCTGGTGGACGGCCTGGGGATCGGTGACGTGGGTAATATCGTACTGCGTGACAGAAAACTTCTGTCAGAATCCGGACTGATCATCGTAGTCGCTGCTATCGATCGGGAAAGCCGTGAGGTCGTTTCCGGACCGGACATCATATCCAGAGGCTTCGTTTATGTGAGAGAAAACGAAGGTCTGATTGAAGAAGCAAGACAGGTGGCCATGGCCGCCATGGAAAAATGCCACGACAAGAATATTCGTGACTGGAACTCCATGAAATCCCAGGTACGGGATTCTCTCAGCAGCTATATTTATGAAACTACCAAGAGGACGCCGATTATTCTGCCGATTTTCCTGGAGGTATGATTTTTCGAGGAGGAAGAAGATGAATGTTTACGATCAGGCCCACGGACTGGCACAGGCAATCAAAGCATCCCAGGAATTCATCCAGTATGATGCACTGAAAAAGCAGGTGGATGCCAATCCGGAACTGGCGGCTATGGTAAAAGAGGTCCAGGCGAAACAGTTTGAACTGCAGGCGAAACAGATGATGGGCGAGCAGATGAATGCGGAAATGATGGCCCAGGCACAGCAGCTTTATGCCATCATGATGCGGGACCCGCTTGCCATGCAGTACATGGAAGCCCAGATGCGCTTTTCTCTCATGATGAATGATGTGTATAAGATTATTGGAGAAGCTGTCGGCATCGGCGATATGGCAGATATGTTAAAATAAGTACTTGTTTCGTTCATAAAGATTTGGTATACTAAAGTATAGATTTACTTTTTATGACTTTTATGACAGGAGAGATAAAAAATGATTAACGCAAGCGATTTTAGAAAAGGCATTACCTTTGAAATTAACGGTGAACCGCATGTAGTTCTGGATTTCCAGCATGTAAAGCCAGGTAAGGGCGCTGCTTTCGTCAGAACCAAGTATAAGAATATTCTGACCGGTGCGACCCGAGAAGAAGCCTTCAACCCAGAGGACAAATTCCCGAAGGCGCACATTGAGACCAGAAGAATGCAGTACCTGTACAATGACGGAGATCTGTACTACTTCATGGATCCGGAAACCTATGATCAGGTTCCTCTGCCTTTTGAGCAGGTGGAAGATGCCATCAAGTTCATGCGCGAAAACGATGAAGCTACCATCAAATTCTACAAGGGGAATGCATTCCTGGTAGAAGCAGACAACTTTGTAAACCTGAAGGTAATTGAAACCGAGCCGGGTGTCAAGGGTAATACTGCAACCAACGTTACCAAGGCGGCAACTGTAGAAACCGGTGCAGTGGTTCAGGTGCCTATTTTCATCGAGGAAGGCGAAGTGATTCAGATCGATACCAGAAGCGGAGAATATCTGGGACGCGCGAAATAATTCACAGAATCCATAACGCAAAGGGACGTTTTTCAGCGTCCCTTTGTTTGAATGCAGAAAGAACCGTATGAAAATGAAAGAAAAAGATTCGAAAAAAACAGGAAAGTGGATTGCAATCCTTCTTCTGATTGTAATTATCGTATGCTGCATCACCGGTGTATCTCTGTTTCGATCCGGTACAGGAGCAGTATCCGCTGAAAGTGAAGAAGTTGTGGTTGCCATTGAAAACGGAAGCGGCTATTATCAGATCATCGAAGCGTTGGATCAGGCAGGTCTCATTAAAAACAAAACCATGGCGAAACTGTATGTTCGTTTCTTCGGTCCGGAGAATCCGCAGGCCAATACGTATGTACTGGATAAATCGATGGATCTTGAGACCATACTTGATATCATCAGTACCGGCGACTTCCAGTATCTTTTAAAGACAAAATTTACGATTATTGAAGGCACCACCATTCCCGCCGCTGCAGAAAGCATTGCAGAGGCACTGGGCTTCGAGAAGAATGAAGTACTGCAGATCTGGTCGGATGAATCATTTCTTCGGGAACTGATTGATCAGTACTGGTTCCTGACGGACAGCATACTGGATCCTCAGATCATGTATCCGCTGGAAGGGTATCTTTATTCGGAAACATACTTAATTACAGATCAGAAGCCTACCGTGGAATCTGTGACCAGATACTGTCTTGACCTGATGAATGAAAAGCTCAGTCCATATCAGAGCCGCATCGATGAACTGGGTATGACAGTGCATGAATTTCTTTCTCTGGCATCGGTGGTGCAGGACGAAAGCCTGTTCCCGGAAGATTATAAAATGATTGCCGGTGTCTTCTTTAATCGTTTGAAAAAAGGCATGCCGCTGCAGAGTGACAGCACGGTTCTCTATGCACTGCAGGAAAAGCGGATTGATGTGACATACGCCGATCTGGAAGTGGATTCTCCGTATAATACCTATAAATATGCCGGTGTCCCAATCGGACCGATCTGTGCTGTGCAGGAAGAGATTCTGGATGCATGTGCCAATTATGAGGAGCATGATTACTATTACTTCTTCGCCTGCGAAGACGGCACTGTGTTATACAGCAAGACGCTGGACGAGCATAATGCAAATGTAAAGAATAATTTATGGTATTAGCACCTGAAATATTACAGAAAGGAAACCATTTTATGGAGAAAACCAGCCTGATTACAAATCCAAAGGTGACCGGTTATCTGAACCGTTTTTACAGTCCGGAAAGCCAGGAACTGATGGAACTGCGTATTGGTGCGGAGGAAGCACAGGTTCCCATCATTTTGCGTGAGACGGAAGACTTCCTGAACGTACTTCTTTCGATTCTGCAGCCGGAGCGCATTCTGGAAATCGGGACAGCCGTCGGGTATTCCGCCGCATATTTTGCGAAGAAGACAGGTGCACATGTTATTACAATAGAAAAGTCTGAAGAAATGTTTCGCATTGCTGAAGAAAATGTGAAGAAGCTGGGTCTGGAGGATAGCATCCGACTGCTTCCCGGCGACGGGGAAGAGGAGATAAAGAAGCTGGCGGAAGCTGGTGAAAAACCGTTTGACTTTCTTTTTATCGATGCAGCGAAAAGTCATTATAAGCGTTTTCTGGATGCAGCCATGCCGCTGACACATCCGGGCAGTGTCATTGTTTCGGACAATGTGTTATTTCGAGGCAGCGTGGCAGAAGACGAGGAACATCTGGACCGTCGGCATAAGACGAATATTCGACGGCTTCAGGAATATATGGAGTACATCTATCATCACCCCGCTCTGGAAACCAGCCTGATCGCCTGCGGCGACGGACTGGCCATCAGCAGGGTAAGGGAGAAGAATCAAATATGAACGAACCATTGAAAAAAATGGAACTGCTGGCACCTGCCGGCGACCTGGAAAAACTGAAGATTGCCGTAGTTTATGGAGCAGATGCCGTCTACTTCGGCGGTGAAATGTTCAGCCTGCGGGCCGGTGCCGGAAACATGACCTTGGAGGAAATGAAGGAAGGGGTGGAGTTCGCCCATGCCAGAGGCGTGAAATGCTATCTGACGGTGAACATTTTCGCCCACAATGAAGATATCCAGCCGCTGACGGATTATCTGACGCAGCTGCGGGATATACACATGGATCTGGATGCCTATATTGTCAGTGATCCGGGGATCATCGACCTGATTCAGGAGATTATCCCTGAGGCGGAAATTCATCTGTCCACCCAGGCCAATATGACAAACTTCCGTACTGCAAATTTCTGGTATAAATTTGGTGTAAAGCGAATCGTTCTTGCCAGAGAACTGACCTTCGAGGAAATCCGCCAGCTGCGGCAGCAGATTCCGGAGGACATGGAACTGGAGGCTTTTGTCCATGGTGCCATGTGCATTTCCTATTCCGGAAGATGTCTTCTCAGCAACTTTATGATTGAACGGGATGCAAACCGCGGCGCCTGCGCCCACCCATGCCGGTGGAAATACTCGCTGGTGGAAGAACAGCGGCCGGGAGAATACTATCCTGTGGAGGAAGACGGAAGAGGAACCTATATCCTCAATTCCAGAGATCTCTGCATGATCGAACATATTCCGGAACTGGCCGAAGCCGGCATCGTATCTGCTAAGATTGAAGGCCGGATGAAGAGCATCTTCTATGTTGCAACACTGGTATCTGCATACCGCAGGGCCATTGATGCCTACTATGAAGATCCGGAGCACTATATTTTCCGGGAAGAATGGATGAGCGAAATGATGAAGGCAAGCCATCGTGAATTCACCACAGGCTTCTACTTCCATCAGCCGACCAATAAAGACCAGAATTATCAGACCAGTGCCTATACACGGGAATATTCCTTCACCGGGCTGGTACTGGATTATGACCCGGAGAATGGAATCGCAACGGTAGAGCAGAGGAATAAGATGGTCCTGGGCGATGAAATTGAAGTCATGGGTCCTGGGAGGGACTTTTTCACCCAGACTTTGAAAGAAATGTACGACGAAGAGGGAACGCCGGTGCAGTCCGCACCGCATCCGCAGCAGATTTTGCGAATCCGGATGGATCAGCCGGTCCGCCCTTATGATATGTTAAGAAAGAAGAGAGGATAAGAAAAATGTCAAATGACCTAGGCAGCGTCCCCAGTCAGATCGGAGTCATCGCTGTATGTATTTTCGTTTACGGTTTATTTACAGTAATCAATACGGCCCTTGGTGCCGCCGGACGGAACACAGAGAAATATCAGAGTGCAAATAAACTGCTGCTTCTGATTTCTGCCTGCGCAGGCGGCTGGTTTGCCGCAGTTTCTGCCTGGAGCTTTGCAGGATATGTGGCTGCACTGACCGTGCTGGGACAGTTTTTCCCGCGGAAGCTGGCACTTCAGCATGATGAGGAACTGTCAGAGGCGTTTATGCCTTTTGTAAATGGAATTTCTACCGTGCTGCGGCCAGTGACGTGGATTTTGATGACCATGGCCAATCTGCTTCTGCGAATCTTCCGTCAGGAAACCAATGTAGCAGACGGCTCCTTTTCCGAAGAGGAAGTCATGTCCATGCTGGAAGTGGGGCAGGAAAGCGGCGTTCTGAAAGAAGAAGGCAAGAAGATGATCAACAGTATCTTCGCTTTCGATGATAAGCTGGCCTACGAAATTATGACACCTCGTACCGATGTCTTTCTCATCGATATCGACGATCCTGCGGAGGAATATATCGACGATCTAATGACGCTGCGGTATTCCCGGATCCCGGTTTGCAGAGAAGAAACCGATAATATCATCGGTATCCTCAACGTGAAGGACTTTCTGATCAAGGCCAGGGAAGCCAGCTTCGAGACGGTGGAAATCGAACCGATTCTCCGCAAGCCATATTTCGTGCCGGAAACGAAAAATATCGACTCTCTGTTCTTTGAACTGCAGAAAACGAAACAGCAGATTGCGATCCTGATCGATGAGTATGGCGGTTTCTCCGGTATTGTCACCATGGAAGATATTATAGAGCAGGTCATGGGCGATATTGACGATGAATATGATGAAGAAGAAGAAATCATCGATAAAGTGGATGAAAATATCTATCTTGTGGATGGTGATGTGAGCCTGGATGATCTGGATGAAGAACTGGGTGTCGATCTGCAGTCTGACAGCAGCGAAACCATCGGCGGGTTCATTATCGATCTGCTGGGTGAAATACCGGACGAAAACGATGTGGGCAGAATTGTGGAATTCGAAAACTACCAGATGAAAATCATGGCGGTTTCCGACCGACGGATTGAACGGGTAAAGATCTACATCCTCGATCAATCTGCCGACGCAGAAAGCGACGGTGCCGAGCAGAAAGACGGAAAAGGTCTGAGGGGAAGAAATCACGGTCCGGCAGCTTCTGCTGATGCATCTTCCTAATATAATAAAATATTAATAAATTTTAAATCCTGATGTAACCTTTTGGGCATATACTTTGATTATATTATAGAAAGTGCGCACAACGAGAAAGCAAAAGACAAAGTAATGGATTGAGAAAGTTCAAGAGGAGGATTCGAGATGAGAAACTTAGTACCTATTTTATTAATCGCAGCTGTTTGCTTTATTTTTACCGCCTGCGGCGCATAAGGAAACAAGCAGATTTCAGAAAAATGTTTTCTTTTTCATAAGCAGTTTATGCTTGGCACAGACTCTTCCCGGTTTTCGGGCAGGGTTCTGTGTCTTTTTTTGTCTGGACAATCCCTGCCGGCCGGTGTAAGATAAGTGGTGTATAGAAAGGAACCGTTTCAAATGATTGAGAAAAACAGACAGAA
>JAEDMR010000072.1 GCA_016302925.1 Bacillota bacterium | reverse complement strand
GTTCCGATCTTAAATAAAGCCGATGTTCTTCGTACCACCCGGGGTTTTCAGGGCGGCTACCGTCTGGCCAAGTCGCCGGATAAATACACCGTCGGTGAAATACTGCGCCTGACGGAAGGCAGTCTGGCTCCTGTGGCTTGTCTGGAGCATGATCCTATTGAATGCAGCCGCAGTGCCAGCTGTGCCACCCTCCCGGTATGGCAGGGTCTTTATCGTGTCATTAACGAATACCTGGACGGCATTACCCTGCAAGATATCCTGGATCAGCAGGAGAAGATGTACTCCAACGACTATGTCATCTGATATTGATGCAGCGTCAGAATATGTAATAAAAAACACAGAGTCATTCCTGCTCTGTGTTTTCTTATTTTACTTCTCCAGCTCCCGCAGAAGCTCTGTCACTGTCTTTCCGTAAACCGGGTGGCGTTTCCCCGGTGCGATTTCCGAAAGGGGCCGCAGCACAAACTCACGGAGATACATTTCCACATGCGGAATGATCAGATCCTCGGTTTCCATCACCAGATCATCATACAGAAGAATATCCAGATCCAGGGTCCTCGGACCCCAGCGGACAATCCTCTCGCGATGTGCTGCAGCCTCGATTTCATGGAGCCGCGCCAGCAGTTCGGAAGGAGACAGAAAGGTCTTCAGACAGAGACAGGCATTGAGGAAATCATCCTGCTCCACGCCGCCGTACGGCTCTGTGACCAGATAGGAAGACACCTTCTCCACCCGGCAGCCCCGAAGCCCATCCAGTGCACGCACAGCCTCATCCAGGTACGCCTTCTTATCCCCCAGATTGGAGCCCATTCCCAGATAGGCCCGGTGCCAGAACCGGCGGATTTCCACCGAAACCGTTTCCAGCGGCAGACCCACCGGCGCCCATGGCTTCTTCAGCTCCAGCTCCACTCCCGCCAGAAGGGGATACCGCAGCAGCAGCTCCTCAGCCAGGTTCTCCGCCGCCGCCTCAATGAGTTTATAAGGCTTCTCCTGCATATAAGCTGTCATAAATGCCGAGACCTCGCCGTAATTCACCGAACGGTCCAGGTCATCCGAAACACCTGCGCTTCTGGTATCCAGATACATGGTCAGGTCCAGCAGAAACTTCTGCCCCAGCCGGGTCTCCTCCGGGAACACCCCGTGGTTAGCGAAAACCTCCAGACCCCTTATGTGAATTTTATCCAGATATGCACCGCTGTTCCGGTCAATCCGGTCAATCCCGTCCATTCTCTCCGTCATGGCTTTTCCTCTCTTAAAATCGCCTGCGTCATGCGGATTGCCCGCAGATTTTCCTTTACATCATGCACCCGCACGAAAGCCGCACCCTTCTGCACGCCCAGCACCGTCGTCACCAGAGTACCCTCCACCCGCTGATCCGCCGGCAGATCCAGACTCAGCCCGATGACAGACTTTCTGGAAGTCGCCAGAAGAACCGGGAACCCCAGCGCCTTCAGACGTTCCAGCTGATGTATGGCGATCAGATTTTGCTCATAGACCTTGCCGAAGCCCACGCCCGGATCCAGAATGATCTGGTCATCCCGCACCCCGGCAGCCCGGGCGATCTCCACAGACTCCATCAGATCGCTGCACATCTCGTCCATGAAATCCGTGTATTCCGCCTTTTCCCGGTTATGCATCAGGCAGCACGGCACGTCATACCGGGCGATGAGATCCGCCACTCTCCGGTCGTATTTCAGCCCCCAGATGTCGTTGACCATATCGGCCCCCGCCTGCAGCGCCGCTTCCACCACCGGACTCTTATAGCTGTCGATGGACACCGGAATGTCGAAATTCTTCTTGATCATCTCGATCACAGGCACAACCCGCCCGATCTCCTCTTCTGCGGAAATCTGCACATGGCCCGGCCGGGTGGACTCTCCGCCCACATCGATGATGGCCGCCCCCTCGCGGATCATATCCTCCACATGCTGCTGCGCCCGCTGCAGGTCATTCCATTTGCCGCCGTCCGAAAAGGAATCCGGCGTCACATTCAGAATACCCATAATATGGCAGTCGCGCTCCACATCAAACTGCCTGTTTCCAATCTTCATGCTGTTCTCCTCCATACCCGTCTATATGGTCAGTTTCAGGTTCTTTTTTTCTTCCGGCCAGTTGCACCGCTCTCTCACTTTGCAAAATCTGCATGCCCGGCTTTTTTTATCTGCCCGGTACAGCAGCCCGGCCAGATCGGTTTTTTCGGCAGTTCCGGGGTTTCTGTGCAGGCGGATCGCCTGCAGGATTTCTTTCCTTTCCTCCCCGGTGAAGCCGCAGTCTTCGAGGATGGTCTCCGACAGCCGGGCACTGGCCTCTTCATGGGAAATTCCTTCGGTATACTGCAGATGTCTGCCGATATCGTGGAGCAATGCCGCCGCATAAATCAGTTCCTTCGGCGTGCCGCTTCCCTGCTCCAGGTTTTCGATATATGCGATCCTGGCCACGTCCAGAAAATGCTGCACATCATGTCTGCAGAAAATCCTGTCCTCCTCCAGCCTGCCGATTTCATCCAGGCATTTCTGCCAGAGGGGGTGACTGCAGATTTCATCAAGGCGATCCATGGTCGACGTCATAGCCGGTGCTATGCCTGATGCTGTGCCCGGCATCATGCCCGTATCTCCAGCATGCGATAGAACTGGTTCTGCAAGGCCTCATTGCCGTCAAACACGCCCCGGGTCACCACCGTGACGGTTTTCGTTCCCGGCTTCTTCACACCCCGCATAGTCATGCACATATGCTCCGCTTCCACCAGAACCATGACGCCCCGGGGCGAAAGCTCTTTCATGAAGGCATCGGCAACCTGCGCCGTCAGCCGCTCCTGCAGCTGCAGACGTTTGGCGAAGACCTCCACAGTGCGGGCGATTTTGCTCAGGCCCACCACCTGACCGTCGGGGATGTACGCCACGGCCGCTTTCCCATAGAAAGGCAGCATATGGTGCTCGCAGAAGGAATAGAAGTGGATGTCCTTCTCCAGTACCATATCGTTATTCTCCACGTGAAATCGCTTTTCCAGATGCTTCGCCGGGTCGTCGGTATAACCACCGGCCAGTTCCTCGTACATTCTGGCAATGCGCTCCGGCGTCTCCAGCAGGCCTTCCCGCTTCGGGTCCTCTCCGATTCCCTCCAGGATCAGCCGTACGCCTGCTTCTATTTTTTCTCTGTCCATATTGGATGTTCTCCTGTGTTTTCTGTACTTCTGGGCTCATTTTTCGAGTCAGCATCATTATATCGTATTTCGGCAGGTATCTCAATCATTATTCTTATGTATTTTTTCGTCCGTTCCTGACAAAAACGCGGGGCAGTATGGCAGCCCCGCGAAAAAATGAAAATTTAGACTCTGTTTGATGAAAACCTTTATATGATCCCAAGTGATATTTTTAATTCCAATATGCGTAAAACAGATTCATCAATTCGCTCTTCTGTAATTTCTCCCTGTTTGACTGCTTCAAGTACGGCTGGAATTTGCACCTCATAATCTGTGCAGCATAGTATATCATTTCCTGTCTTCACGGCTTGAACTGCAATTTCTGTGTCACCTGCAAAATTGAGTACGCCATACATAGATAATTCATCTGTAATAATAACTCCGGTAAATTCTAATTCCTCCCGCAGGATTTTATGTACCTGTGAAGACAGTGAAGCAGGGGTTTGACTATCCATGCAGGAAACCACGTTATGGGAAATTAATACCATATTGGCTCCAGAATCAATTCCCGCTTTAAATGACAAAAAATCGGCGTTCAAAAATGTTTCATAGGGGCGATCATCATAAGCAATACCGGTATGTGTATCCGCATTATTTCCATATCCGGGAAAATGTTTGAGAACGCTTCCGATACCCTCTTTTGACATAGTTTGTACAACTAACTGTACATAGTTGGAAGTTTGCTCCGCATCCTGTCCAAAACTTCTTTCATAGATATAATCATCTGTATTTTGTGATACATCGCAGACCGGAGCAAAGTTCAGGTTAACTCCCAAACTATGCAATAATTCACATTTTTCCTGAGTATCACTTTGAATCAAATCAAATCCACCTTCTGAATATAGCTCTTGGGGAGACTTAAAGGGGACTGTTCGCAAATTAGGGTTTGTGCTGATTCTGTTAACTTTACCGCCTTCTTCATCTACGCCGATAAACATAGGAATTTTCGCTGTATTTTGGTAACTTTGAATAGTTTGAATAACTTCATCCCTTGTTTTTTCAAAAAAGTCCCTTCCAAAAAGGATGTAACCTCCGGGATGATACTCCTCTATCTTTTGGACAGCACCCGCAACAGGACATCTTGCAATAAACATTTGTCCCACTTTTTCTTCCAGGGTCATTTCATTTAAAATTTTTTGTGCCTTTTTTCTTACCTTAATAAGCGAATTATCCTTGCTGTTCAAATCTGCCTGATACAAAGTTAATATTCCAATGCCTGCACATATAATAAGCATGATAACCACGAAGAAAAAAATCATTCCAGTCCTTCCTTTTGTCCGTCTCATACAACCCTCCCAGTTCTTCTTGTCTACTTCCCATTATACGGGGGAATTGTAAAAAAGCAATCCTCGCAATATTCCGGAAATTGCATTTTTTTGTAGTGTGCCCGGCGGGTGCACTACAAAAACGCGGGGCAGTCCGTCCGCCCCGCTGATTTTTAGTAAAGCTTGCTGATGACTTCGTCGGAAATGGCGAAGGTGTGCTCCGGTGCAGGGAAGGTGCCGTCTTTTACCTCCTGGATATATGCCAGAAAGCCTTCCCGCATGGCAGTTCCCACGTCGGCGAAATGCTTTACGAATTTCGGCTTGAAATCGCTGAACACTGCCAGCATGTCCTGATAAACCAGAACCTGTCCGTCGCAGTCCGGGCCTGCGCCGATGCCGATGGTCGGAATGGAAATGGATTTGGTAATCAGGGCCGCCAGCTTCGCCGGAACGCACTCCAGCACCACAGCAATGGCACCGGCTTCTTCCACGGCCTTTGCTTCCTTCAGAATACGTTTCGCAGCTTCTTCACTCTTTCCCTGTACTTTGAAACCGCCAAACGCATTGACGGACTGCGGCGTCAGACCGATATGGGCTACCACCGGGATCTGTGCGTCGGTGATGGCACGAATCTGCGGGCAGACGGCTGCTCCGCCTTCCAGCTTGACGGCCTGGCAGCGGCCTTCTTTAATCAGGCGGCCTGCATTGCCCACCGCATCATACACGGAGGTCTGGTAGGACATGAACGGCATGTCGCCGACGACCAGGGCGTTCTTGGCTCCTCTTGCCACGGCTGCCGTATGATGGATCATATCTTCCATGGTCACGGACAGGGTATCCTCATAGCCCAGCATGGTCATACCCAGGGAATCTCCCACCAGTATGGTGTTGATGCCGCACTGGTCCATCAGCTTGGCGGTGGAATAGTCGTATGCGGTCAGCATGGTGATCTTGTCTCCATCTAATTTCTGCTGTTTTAATGTTGCTACTGTATTTTTCATTTCTGTTCCTCGTTTCCTTTCAGTATTTCTTTTAAACTTCTGTAGTCTCTTTCCGGATGTTTCTTTTCTGCCATTTCCACCAACACTCGGGAAAGGCCTTCATATATTTTCCTGATTTCCGTCAGATTCTCTTCTTCCATGGCCGCAAGATGGTTTCGTACGGTCTGGGCATCGCCCCGCTCGATGGGTCCGGTCAGCGCCTCCACCGGTCCCACCTGACCGATCTTCAGGGCGTTTCCTGTGACCAGCGGTGCCAGTGCCTTCTCCGCATCCTCTCTGGTAAAGCCGCAGGTGGTCAGAAGCTGGACGCCCAGATCTGCCAGTGCCGCCATCTGGTTGCTCACCATGACAGCCGCAGCATGATAGATGGCTTTTTTCTCCGGATTCTCCATGATGGTCACCCGATTTCCCAGACTGCGGAATGCGTTCGCCATCTCCTGCAGATGTACCTTGCTTCCTTCTATGGTGAAATAGGCTTTTCCAAGGTCCTTCCAGGACGTATATCTGTCACTGACTGCGTAAAGGGGGTGGATCGAGTACCGACAAGCTCCCCTTTCTTCAGCATCAAAAAAAACGGCCGAAGAAACCGAGCCGCTGCAATGACATATGTTTTTTCCTTTTACCGTCAGATCGCCCATGTCATCCCATACATCACCGATGACCCCGTCGGGCACCGTGATGAAAAGGGTATCACTGTCTTTCACAATATCTGCTAAGTTCTCAAAAAAACCGGTTGCCGTAAAGTCCGATGCTTCTTTCGCAGATACCGGATTTCGGCTGTAATAGCCTGTCACCGGTATCCCGTGCTCCACCAGGTACTTACCCAGTGAAAAACCGACTTTTCCTGCCCCTATGATTCCTGCTCTCATACTCATCACCTCCTGCAATCTTGTACGACCTTCTGATCGCTGCCGTGATCTTCTCTGCGATGATACAAGGGCGAATCTTCCTGCCAGTGCCGCTCCGCTATCCCGGATGCCGCCCGCAGTACTCCAATAAAAGAATTGTTCCATATGTTCAGGTACAGCTTCGTTTCGAATACTATCCTACAGGCAACTATAACACAAATGGAGGGAAAAGTACAGATTTTCTCACAAGAAGATTTCTTTTCACTTTTTTCTGGCTATTTTAATATCTGTGTTTTTTACCGCCTATATTTCATTCTTCATTCTCTGAAATAAGTGCCTGGGTTCCTTTCTCTGTTATTCTAGTACCGTATCTGCCTTTTCCGATTTCAACAAGTCCTTCATTCTGAAGCTGCTCCAGCATTGCCCGCAGTGTTCCATCGCTAAGATGAAAACCACTGTTTTTCAATTGTTGAGCTAGCGAAGATCGTCCAATTCCATGTGATATTTCTGTATTTTTGCTTATTATTTTCATAATAGTATGCTGAATGCTTGTCGAAGAAAGCTGCTGCTCAGTCTTATGTTCCCATTCGAAAATATATTCCGGGAAGGAGGAAAGTGTTTTATAATACGTACAGAAATTTTCTACTTCCCGCACGTTTCCAGGCCATTCATATGAAGTTAGCAGTTCAATCTCTTCTTGTGTCAGGTTTTTAAATGCACTTTTCAGGAAGTGACGCAGCAACGGGATAATATCTTCTTTTCTTTTTCTTAGTGGAGGGATTCGAATCGGCAAAACGTTCAAACGATAAAACAGGTCACTTCTGAAGTTTCCTTCTTTCACTGCAAGCCGCAAATTTTTATTTGTTGCTGCAATTAACCGTACATCCACATCAATAATACGATCGCTTCCAATCTTCATGATCTGTTTTTCCTGGATTGTTCGTAAAAGCCTGGACTGTAGATTCAGAGAGACATCTCCGATTTCATCCAAAAAAATCGTGCCATGATTTGCTTGCTCAAACAGGCCCGTTTTACCTTTTGAATTTGCCCCTGTAAACGCTCCAGGCTCATAACCAAAAAGTTCACTTTCTAACAGATTTTCAGGTAAAGCAGCGCAGTTCACGGCCACAAATGGTTGCTTTTCTCTATATGACCCATTATGAATAGACTGTGCAAAAAGCTCTTTTCCGGTTCCGCTTTCTCCATATATAAGTACCGTATGTTCAGATAAGGCGATCTGTTCTGCGGTATGTACTGCCTTATCCATTTCTTCCGAAATATGAATAATATTCTGAAAATAATGTTTTGCCACATGCCCCTTTTGTTGATTTATTTTTTTTGCCGGCAAAAGTTCATTTTCTTCCTGTAGCGTAATATAGTAACCCACAATTTCATCCATAAGCTTAATCGGATATTCGTCGTAATAGTAGTTTATTTCATTTATTGTTACCGGCTGATCCATTACTCCTGGCTTTTTTAATGCCCCCGTCCCTATCAATCTTTCCAGATTTACATTATCGATAGAATCTGCTTTGAGTATTTCTGCAGCCCGATCGTTTGCATAAACAATATGCCTTCCATTATCTATCAGAAGCATACCATTTTTACTGGAATTTGCAATTTTACTCAGCATCTCACTTTTCAGGTATCCATACACGTAATTTGTATGAAATACAGCATCTGGCTCTGCAAGCGTCTGTATATATCGAAAAAGATTCCGATTCACAACACTGATATCTAAATCCAGCAATTTCATTAGCTTGAACATCGTATCAAAGCTGACTTTACGATATCCTATATCTATTATTTTTTTTATATGTTTCGGAACAAAATGTCTTTCGGATGCTGTGATTGCAAGTGACAAATGATCATATATTCCTGTGTGATCCACTTTTCTGTCAAAAGGAATCATATTGATATGACTTATTCCAATTTCATAAAAGCAATTCACAGTATCCACTGCCGTGCTGTATGAATCATTCACAATAAGGACATTGGTTCCGGCAGGAATATCAGAAATGGTCTTTAAAACATTCTGTTCAATACTTCGATTTATCTTTATTACTTTATTAAAATCGTTTACGTATTCTTTCGCTTTTTGAAATACTCTTTCGTCAATGGCCAGAAAGGCATCCGCCCGAAGCTTTTTATATGCGTCGAAATCGGCAAGGAAGCAATTTTCAAACATTATGTAGTTGCCAAATACTTCTTCCAAATTGTTTTTTATAAATTGAATCGCTTTTGTATTGCTTAGAGCCTGAGGACTTCTATAAAGAATCTTGACCTTTTTAATTGTATCCACTTTTCTCTCCCTATAAAGCATATATCGATTTGCCTTAAGTATAGTATACTTTTTCGTTTTATGCAATGAGTTTTAACGATATTAAATCTCATTTTGTTATATTCCTGCGATGTGGATTTGATATTTTCCCTTGGTATTTTCTCCTTTTTCGAGTGGCACGGAAATTGCATTTCATTTACGCAGGAACGTGAAGCAAGAATGATTCTCTAATTCATTCCACGAACTTTCCAGTATTCAAAAAAATAGAAAGGAACAAGACAATGAAAGAAAAGAAAAAAACATTTGAATTACCTCATGTGTTGATTGTGCTTCTGATTATCATGCTTGTCGTCGCAATCCTCACATACGTCGTACCCAGCGGTGCATTTGAGCGCATCTACGATCCTCAAACGGATCGTGAAATCGTACAGCCCGACCAGTTCTCGTTTTTAGAGGAAAAGGATCCAATCGGATTCCTGGATTTTTTCCAGGCAATTTACCAGGGATTTGTCGAAGGTGCTGACATCATTGCTGGTTTACTTATCACCTGCGGCGTCCTGAATTTCCTGGAAGAAACCGGAACCTTCGGTGCCGGTCTTACAAAAATCATGGAGATTGCCGAAAAAAAACGTTCATTCAAGCTCGGTGTCATACTGATTTTCTTCGTTGCATTTGCAGGAATGGGAATCTTGGGCTTTGGCGAGGCCTCTTACCCATTCTACGGGATTACAACCTCCGTTATCCTTGCAATCGGTTATGACCGGGTCGCTGCAATGGCAACAATAATGATGGCCTCCTGTGCCGGTTGGGCAAGCGGCATGCTGAATATGTA
>JAEDMR010000071.1 GCA_016302925.1 Bacillota bacterium | reverse complement strand
CCGCAGAGAGCCTCCCAGATGGATCCGATGGCTGTGATGGTTCCTGCAACCGCCGGACTGATGCCGGCCACAGTGGTCAGATAGAGCAGCAGATAGGTTCCGCTCAGGGTATACAGCGCATTGTCACAGATGCCGCCGATACCGTAGGATAACTTGGTTTTGACACTTAATTTCATGATATATATTCACCTCACTCTTATCAGTTTAAGGTATACAGTTACCGTATAGTCAAGACTTTTTCCAGAAAAAAGCAGAAAAAAAACACAGCAACCCATGCCTCCCGAAAAAAACAGGACTGCATATTTTGCTGTGCGTCGCGTAAAGCTGCAGCCGAAAAAAGCTGCAATATCAGAATTTTTCGATTGCCTTCAGATCCATCACGAAGACGGTGGCCCCGCCGGAACGAACCTGCATCGGAAATACCGCACCGGAATAGCAGTTGCTGTCGCAGGTCGGCGGTACTGCCTGGTATACGGTTTCCGTCCGGCTTCCCGCATTCCGTTTGATAATCCCGAGGATCTCTTCCAGTTCTTCTTCTCTGGCGCCGATCATCACGGTGGTGCTCTTCTTTTTCAGAAAGCCGCCGGAGGAACTGAGCAGCGTCACGAAAAAGCCCTCTTCGTTGAGATCCCGAATGGTGTCATCGCAGTCATCTCCCGGCAGTACCGCCAGGATCATAATCTGCTTCTTTTCCTGCGTTTCATTCTGTTTTTTCTGTTCCATTTCACTCTCCTGTCAGCTGAACAGTTCCCGCATTTTATCGGCGAACGTGCTCTTCTTCTGGTAACAATCCTCTGTCACGGCTTTGCCCATCTCTTCGATGGCCTTCTTCTGTTTATGGTTCAGCTTGGTCGGAACTTCCAGATTGACCTTCACATACAGATCTCCCATCCTGTCATTCCGCAGATTCCGCACGCCCTTGCCCTTGAGGCGGAAAGTGGTTCCCGGCTGGGTTCCTGCAGGCACCTTATAGGATACCTTTCCTTCCAGGGTCGGCACGATGATTTCAGCACCCAGTGCAGCCTGATCGAAACTGATTGGAATCTCCAGGTACAGGTCGCTGCCGTTTCTCTTGAACACCTTATGCGGCTTTACAGAGATAACGATATACAGGTCGCCGTTCGGTCCGCCGTTGACCCCCGGTTCGCCCTGACCGCGGATTGGAATGACGCTTTCATTGTCTACGCCGCCCGGAATATCCACGGAAATCTTAACGGTCTTTCTCACCTTTCCGGTGCCTCTGCAGTCTTCACAAGGTGTTTCGTTAATCTGACCGGTTCCTCCGCACTGATCGCACTGGGTCACAGACTGGAACTGACCGAACGGAGTCCGCTGCATCTGGCTGATCTGTCCGCTGCCGCCGCATTTCGGGCAGGTCTTTTTCGATGTGCCCGGCTTGGTTCCTTCGCCATTACAGGTCGGGCAGGCCACATATTTATTGATCTCCAGCTCCTTCTTGCAGCCAAAAGCGGCTTCTTCAAAGGTGATGGTGATGGCCTTCTGCAAATCCCGGCCCTTCTTCGGTCCGTTGTTTCTTCTCTGCTGTCCGCCGCCGAAGCCGCCGCCGAACATACCGCCGAACATATCGAAGATATCTTCGAAACCGCCGGCACCGCCGAAGCCGCCAAATCCGCTGCCGCCTCCGCCGAAGCCTGCATTTGGATCCACACCGGCGAAGCCGAATCTGTCGTACTTGCTCTTCTTGTCAGGGTCCGACAGAACGCTGTAGGCTTCGTTGATTTCCTTAAATTTTTCTTCTGCTTCCTTGTCTCCCGGATTCTTGTCCGGATGGTATTTCATGGCCATTTTCCGGAAGGCTTTCTTTATTTCATCATCGCTGGCTCCCTTTTTCAGACCCAGGACTTCATAATAGTCAAGCTTTTCTGCCATATATATTAGCCCCTTACTTTAACTGATTCAAACATAATTTACAAAACATACAAAACATACAAAACACACAAAAGCCCGGACGCCCGGTTGCTGCCGGACGCCGAGACTTCTGGTTCATTTCATTCATTTACCGGTCTTCTGTAAAAGGCCGCTTCTGCGGACGACTTCTGTTATTTATCGTCGTCTACCACTTCGTAGTCTGCATCAACCACGTTGTCTCCTGCAGGACCTGCCTGGCCGCCTGCAGCACCCATGTCAGGACCTGCACCGTAAGCCTGGCCGCCCATGCCTGCGCCTGCTGCACCGCCGGCTGCAGCCTGTGCTGCCTGTGCCTGTTCATACAGCTTGGTGGAAATCAGGTGGAACTTTTCGGTCAGCGCATCGGTCTTTTCCTTGATCTGGTCTGCGGTACCGTTATTCAGAACGGCCTGCAGCTCATCCTTGGCGGAAGTGATCTGATTCTTTTCATCGTCGGTGATCTTACCTTCCAGCTCCTTCAGAGACTTTTCAGTTTCGTAGATCAGAGATTCCGCACGGTTTCTGATTTCTACTTCTTCTTTTCTCTTCTTGTCTTCTTCTGCATACTGTTCTGCTTCCTTTACCTTAGCCTGAATTTCTTCGTCAGACAGCTTGGTGGAAGAAGTGATGGTGATTCTCTGTTCCTTGCCGGTACCCATATCCTTGGCGCTTACGTTTACGATACCGTTGGCATCGATATCGAAGGTTACTTCGATCTGTGGAATTCCGCGCGGTGCCGGTGCGATACCGGTCAGCTGGAAGCGGCCCAAGGTAATGTTTCCTGCAGCCATTTCTCTTTCACCCTGCATTACGTGAATGTCTACAGCCGTCTGGTTATCTGCTGCGGTGGAGAAGATCTGGCTCTTCTTGGTCGGAATGGTTGTATTTCTTTCGATCAGCTTAGTAGCTACGCCGCCCAGGGTTTCGATGGACAGGGACAGCGGTGTTACATCCAGCAGCAGTACGTCGTGTACTTCACCGGTCAGTACGCCGGCCTGGATGGCTGCACCTACTGCAACGCATTCGTCCGGGTTGATGCCCTTGAACGGTTCCTTGCCGGTGACTCTCTTTACAGCTTCCTGTACAGCCGGGATTCTGGTGGATCCGCCAACCAGGATTACCTTGGCGATGTCGGAATTGGTTACGCCTGCATCTCTCATGGCCTTGTTCATCGGTTCGATGGTTCTTTCTACCAGATGTGCGGTCAGCTGTTCAAACTTGGCTCTGGTAATGTCCATGTTCATGTGGAGCGGACCGTCTGCGGTTACGGTGATGAACGGCAGATTAATGTTGGTGGTGGTTGCGCTGGACAGTTCCTTCTTGGCCTTTTCTGCAGCTTCCTTCAGTCTCTGGTGAGCCATCTTGTCAGCACGCAGGTCTACGCCGTTTTCCTTGGCAAAGGTATCTGCCATATAGTTCAGCAGTGCTTCATCGAAGTCATCGCCGCCCAGGTGGGTATCACCGTTGGTAGCCAGTACTTCGAATACGCCGTCGCCCAGTTCCAGGATGGATACATCGAAGGTACCGCCGCCCAGGTCATATACCAGGATCTTGTGGGAGCCTTCTTCTTTATCCAGACCATATGCCAGGGAAGCAGCAGTCGGTTCGTTGATGATTCTCTTTACATCCAGGCCTGCGATCTTGCCGGCATCCTTGGTTGCCTGCTTCTGTGCATCGGAGAAGTAAGCCGGTACGGTGATAACCGCTTCGGTTACCTTTTCACCCAGATAGCTTTCTGCATCGTTTTTCAGTTTGGTCAGAATCATGGCGGAGATATCCTGCGGTGTATAATCCTTACCGTCGATGGTTACCTTGTGGTCGGTACCCATGTATCTCTTGATGGATGCGATGGTTCTGTCCGGATTGGTGATGGCCTGTCTCTTTGCCGTTTCACCAACCAGTCTTTCTCCGTTCTTCGCGAAGCCCACAACGGACGGAGTCGTTCTATTTCCTTCTGCGTTGGCGATTACAGTCGGCTCGCCGCCCTCCAGCACTGCCACGCAAGAGTTTGTAGTTCCTAAGTCAATACCAATTACTTTAGCCATTTTATGTTCCTCCTTTATTCTAGTTCGCTACCTTCACCATGGAAGGTCTGATTACTTTACTGTTTAACGTATACCCCTTCTGCAGAACCTCGGTGACCTTTCCGCTTTCGTACTCGGTGCTGTCCTCAGTCATCACTGCATTGTGGAAATTCGGGTCAAAATCCAGACCCAGGGCTTCGATTTCCTTCACTCCTGCTTTCTCAAGCACCCCCTGGAGCTGTTTGAAAATCATGTTCATTCCTTCTGCAAAGCTGTCTCCCGCGGCGCCATGCAGCAGTGCCCTTTCAAAGTTATCTATCACATTAAGCAGTTCGCTGACGATCTTCTCGTTTGCGAATGCATAAATGTCGCTTTTTTCTTTTTCGGTCCGCCGCTTGAAGTTCTGGAAGTCTGCCATCAGCCGCATATACTTCACGTTGAGGGCTTCCTCTTCTGCAGTGGCTTTCTTTTTTTCTTCTGCAGCTTCCGCCGTGTCCGCGTTCTCTCCGGCTCCGGCAGATTCCCCCGTCGTATCCTTCGGAACTTCGGTTTCTTCCGCCTTTTCCGCTACGATTTCTTCCTCCTGGATCGTTTCCTGCTTCTTTTCTTCACTCATCCTCATTACCTCCACCTTCTAATTTAAATACATGATTCAGATTATCGGTCAGGTATTCAATGATGGACGTAACTTCGCCGTACCGCATTCGCGTCGGCCCGATGACTCCAATCTTGCCCACCATCTTGCCGTCCACATGGTATGTGGCGGTAATCAGGGAGCAGTCCTGCATGATGTCGTCCGGGTTTTCCTCACCGATGGTTACAATCATACCGTCTTCACGTTCCAGCAGCTTTCTGGTGAAATCCTCCTTCTGACTCAGCATGGAGAGGAAGTCCCTGGCCTTTCCCAGATCATTGTATTCCGGAATGTCGAAGATATTTGTCAGTCCCTCCATGTACAGGTTGACATTCAGCATGTCTTCCAGTGTTTTCATGAAGTTCGGCATTACATTCTCTGCCAGACCGCTCATGGCCGTGATATCGGTTTCAAAGTTTTCTATTATATTATGGGTCAGAACCTCACTGATGGTCTTTCCCTTATAGTTGTATGTCATGGTCTTGGCCAGCAGCTGCAGGTTCTCTTCCGTATACGGCACCTTCATGCGAAGGGCTGTGTTGGAAATCTTCCCGCTTTCTGCCACGATCATCAGAACCACCGTGTGCTCATCCACCGGAAGCAGGTTGATAAACTTCAGCGTGTCATTGTCCTGCGCCGGCGTCATGGCGAAGGATGTCAGATTGGTGATCTCCGACAAAATCGCCGCGGCGTGCTCGATGGTCTTCTCAAACTCGTTGACATTTCCCTGCAGCCTCTGGGCGATGACCAGCTTCTCTTCCTTCGACAGTTCCTTCTTTTCCATCAGCGCATTGACATATAATCGGTACGCCTTGTCGGAAGGAACCCGCCCCGCAGAAGTATGAGGGTGTGTCAGGTATCCCATTTCCTCCAGGTCTGCCATCTCATTTCGAATGGTGGCCGGGCTGATGCCAAGCTCATATTTCTTGGACAGGGTCCTGGATCCCACCGGTTCCGCCGAGCGTACGTAGTCGCTGATGATAGCCTGCAGAATTTTCAGTTTTCGTTCGCTGAGTTCCATGGCTCTGCCTCCTGTTCTTCGCAAAATCTGTCCGCCCGATGCTTTCTGCCGCCGGACGTCTCATCCGGGCTTTCGGCTCCGGGTAGTTGTTAGCACTCATTTCCTTGGAGTGCTAATCACTATATATAAGATACACCCCGGGGCCCGGAATGTCAACACAAAATCAAAAGTTTTTTATGTAATTTCGGTGAAGAAAAAGAGGGGAATGTGAAGGGCGCGGTACGGTGCGGTTTTCCGAAACCGGCGAAAAGTTTTCTTTTTGAAAACTTTTCTGGCATTTTAGAAAACAATCTGCTCTATGCACCTTCATTCACTTCGCAAAATATGCTTTCCCGGCTTTTATTCTTAGTATTCTGCTTTTTCTCCCGATTATAACAGAGAGATTCCGGGATACGGCCCCGAAATCTCTCTGCGGTTTTCTCATATGTGCGAAAAGTTTTCTTTTTGAAAACTTTTCGGCGGATTTTGAAAACGTTCTGCGCTCCCGGGAACAGGAACGCCTGCCTTCTTTGAAAAAGGCTGCATATTACTGCATAATCATTGCAAAAATATTGGATATTACCATATATCTTCACAGCCGCACCGTGATGCGGGTGCCGAAGTCGGGGCGGGACAGGATCTCAATGATTCCGCTGTGGGCGTCCACAATCCATTTGGCGATGGAAAGGCCCAGTCCTGTACCGCCCTGGCTGCTGTTTCTGGCGGCATCGGACCGGTAAAACCGTTCAAATACATGGACAACCTCAGAAGACTGCATGCCGATTCCTTCATCCTGCACGGAATAGAACGGACGGCCGGCATGCTCGCCGGCCCGCAGGATGATGGTGTCCCCTTCTGCGGAGTATTTGGCTGCGTTCTGCACGAAGATCCGCATGGACTGCTTCAGCATGGCGGGATCTCCGTGGACCATCACCCGGCCGACAGCGGAACCGTCGTCACAGGCACCGGCCGGCGGTTGGTCTGCCGCCCAGCCACTCTGGGTGGCGGCTGGGCCTTCAAACCGATAGACATGCTTCTCGTCGATCATAGCCGATTCTTCCATCACATCCCGGACCATCTCCGCCAGATCACAGTCCTCATAATGAATGGTGTTGCGGCCGCTGTCGCCCCGGGCCAGAAACAGAAGCTGTTCCACCAGATTTTTCATATGCTCTGATTCGTTTTTCAGTGCCTCGATGGATTCCTTCAGGATCTGCTCATCATCCTTTCCCCAGCGGTCCAGCATGTTGACGTAGCCCTGGATTACGGCGATCGGCGTGCGAAGCTCGTGGGACGCATCCGATACGAACCGCTCCTGCTGCCGGTGGCTTTCCCGCATCCGGTCCAGCAGATTATTGATGGCGATCTCCAGGCTCTGCAGCTCCTTATCTCCGGTCACCACTCTGGCCCCCGGTTCCTTCGGATTCAGTCGGCTCACCGCCTGTTCCATGGTTTTCAGGTCAATCCGCCCGTCACCCCTCTGGCCGGTCAGATTCTGCCCCCGGGCCAGCTGCTCCGTGCGGATGGCAATTTCGTTCAGAGGCTTCATTTTTCGCCGGATTGTCTTCGTAGAAAAAAGATTGCCGAAGAGAATCAGCCCCTCCAGAATCAAAAGCCCCAGCGCCGGGATTTTGCAAAGTGAAAAAAGCTGTGAAAGCAGATACGGATACTGTGTTCCATCCGCTGTCTCTATGACATAGGCCAGGGTTTCGATGCGGTCGGTTCCCAGGAAATAGCGGCTTTCCACCGTCATGCCGGCAGGCACCTGCCCTTCCCACCACAGAAAAAACGCGGCAGCCACCAGAGCTGCCAGCACCAGATCAAGCACCAGCAGATGGGAAAACTCCCGCGCCCAGAATTCCAGATTGATGCTCCGGGCGATGGAACTCATCCGGTTTGAAGCCGTTCCTCCGAAGTTCTGTTTCATTTCAGGTTTCGTCTTTGATGACATAGCCGGCTCCTCTCACGGTATGAATCAGCTTGATGCCAAAGCGATCATCGATTTTGGAACGGATATACCGGACGTAGACGTCGATGATGTTGGTTTCGCCCAGGTAATCGTAGCCGCAGACATCATTCAGCAGTTTTTCCCGGTTCATCACGATATTTTTGTTCACCATCAGGGTGCGGATGAGCCCGTATTCCCGGTTGGTCAGCTCGATGGTCTCGCCCTGACAGGTCACTTCATGGCGATCGGTGTCCACCGTCACCCCGCAGACTGTCATGCGATGGGTCTGCTGGCGGACACCGTCTTGTTTCTTAAAGGCCACCCGGATTCTGGCAAGCAGCTCCTCGATGGCGAAGGGCTTGGTAATGTAATCGTCCGCACCGGCATCCAGGCCGGAAACCTTATCCATTACCGCATCCCGGGCCGTCAGCATGATGACCGGAACCTGCGAACTGCGGCGGAGGCGGCGCAGCACCTCCAGTCCGTTCAGCTCCGGCAGCATCACATCCAGCAGCACCAGGTCGAAGCCGCCTTTTTCAGCCAGTTCCAGGCCTTCCCTGCCGTTAAAGGCCTTCGTTACTTCGTAGCCTTCGTGCACCAGTTCCAGCTCGGTGAACCGGGCGATCTTTTCTTCGTCTTCAATGAGCAAAATCTTTCTTGCCATGATTTCTGTATCTCCTTACTTTCGGAAATCGTCTTCCTTCCGGAATCGCCTTACTTGGTGAATTCCTGCTTGATGCTTTCTGCCGCTTCGGCAGCTTTGTCACAGGCATAGTTCACGTCGACGGATCTGGTGATGGCACCTTTGAAGTGATACCGGAATCCGCAGAACAGGCCCACGATCATCAGCGGCAGCACGATCCAGAATGCGAAGCAGAGCAGCAGGATCAGCACGATGATCGGCATGGTGACCATTTCTTCCTGCTTTCTCTCTACGATGAAGAAATTCTCGCAACCTTTCTGAATCATGCGGCCGCACCACTTCATGAACTTGCGGACCTGGTCTCCGAAGGTCTCTTTGGACGCATCGTCATAGCTTTTGGCAGCCTGACGGAATTCCTCGGAGGAATCACTCCCGGTTTCCGTGGTGTAAACCGAAACCTCCGGTTCCTTAATCTTGCCTTTGCTCTCCAGATATACCAGTGCATCCAGCACATCTCCCCCTGCAGCCTCCAGCGCAGCTTTTGCTTCTTCGTAAGTTACACCTGTTTTTTCTCTGATTTTTTCAACTTTTTCTAACTGATCCATTTTTCTCTTCCTTTCCGGGTTTCCCCCTTTTGTGATTCCATCTTACTTCTGGAAAATTAATCTAAAAGGAAAGAAATATTAAAAACAGATTAATCTTCACTTTATTTTCCGTCATTTGCATGCCGGCTGCCGTACTTTTCCTTCAGTTCCGGCGTGAATCCCACATCCACCGAGGCGTTTAGAGATGCGATGGCCTCCATGGCACCCTTCAGTTCCTCGGCTGTCTCCACCCGGTGCTTTTTCACCGTGCCGTCCGCCAGCTGCGCCATCAGGAAGTACGTCTCGAAGGTCGCCTGCCCGCAGCATACGGAAGTCTGGCTGTCCTCCTGCCGCTTATAGATCCATTTTATGTCGTCTGCTTCCGCATATTCCGTGGTGAAAAGTCCGCTGAAAAAAACATGCTCTTTTCCCACCCGTACTTTTCCGAATTTCTTTGCTTCCTTATATTCCGCTGCTATCTCCGCCGCGTTTTTTCCTTCCGTCCCGGCGGTACTTCCAATTTTTCTGAATTCCATCGTTTGCCTCCTTCTCCGTCTGTTTCTCTGTCTGTTTCCCGGTCTGTTTCCGTTTCCATCTCCCACTATACCACAAAAAAGGCCGAAAAAAAAGAACTTTGCACCGGCATTCTGCTCCGGAAAAGTCCTTTTCTTCCATTTACTTTTTTATTTATTTTACTTTTATTTTTTCTTTGCCGGCATAACCACGTGCTCCAGCAGAAATGCCGCAATCATTCCCACGATCAGTCCATTGGACAAAATGCACGATGCGGACGCCTGCAGGCTGGCGAAGGTGTCGGCAGGCA
>JAEDMR010000070.1 GCA_016302925.1 Bacillota bacterium | reverse complement strand
CATCAAGGAATTCTTCGGAAGTTCCCAGCTGTCCCAGTTTATGGACCAGAACAATCCGCTGGCAGAACTGACCCATAAAAGAAGACTTTCTGCGTTGGGTCCCGGTGGTCTGTCCAGAGAAAGAGCGGGCTTCGAAGTGCGAGATGTACACCACTCCCACTACGGAAGAATGTGCCCGATCGAGACACCGGAAGGTCCGAACATCGGTCTGATCGGGTCTCTGACCACCTATGGGGTGATCAACCAGTACGGCTTCATTGAAACGCCGTATCGTCTGGTGGATAAGGAAACCCATGTGGTTACGGATGAAATTCATTATCTTACGGCTGACGAAGAAGAAATGATGATTGTGGCTCAGGCCAATGAGCCGCTGGACAGCGAAGGTCACTTCGTCAATGCCAAGGTGGCTTCCCGTGGTGAGCACGGTGAAATCGCTCTGGTAGCGAGAGAACACATCGATTACATGGACGTATCACCGAAGCAAGTAGTTTCTGTAGCAACAGCCATGATTCCGTTCCTGGAAAACGACGACGCCAACCGTGCCCTGATGGGTTCCAACATGCAGCGTCAGGCTGTACCTCTGCTGGTGGCGGAAGCACCGATTGTCGGAACCGGTATGGAATACAAGGCTGCGAGAGACTCCGGCGTCGTGATTCTGGCCAAGAACACCGGTACCGTAGAATACGTGGATGCGGATAAGATTGTGATCCGCAGAGACGCAGACAACGGTACGGATTCCTATAAATTACTGAAGTTTAAGCGTTCCAACCAGGGAACCTGCATCAACCAGCGCCCGATCGTAAGTCACGGTGAGCACATTGAGGCAGGAGAAGTCATTGCTGACGGTCCGTCTACGGATCTGGGCGAAATCGCACTGGGGAAGAACCTTCTCATCGGTTTTATGACCTGGGAAGGCTACAACTACGAGGACGCAATCATTCTGAACGAACGTCTTCTCATGGAAGACGTGCTGACTTCCCTTCATATCGAGGAATATGAAGCGGAAGCCCGTGACACCAAGCTGGGACCGGAGGAAATCACCAGAGACATTCCGAACGTAGGCGAAGATGCACTGCGGGATCTGGATGAAGAAGGCATCATCCGTATCGGTGCAGAAGTAAACTCTTCTGACATTCTGGTAGGTAAGGTTACGCCGAAGGGGGAAACGGAGCTGACCGCAGAAGAAAGACTGCTGCGTGCCATCTTCGGGGAAAAGGCCAGAGAAGTGCGGGATACCTCCCTGCGCGTTCCGCACGGCGAAACCGGTATTATCGTGGACGTGAAGATTTTCTCCAGAGAAAACGGAGACGAACTTCCGCCGGGTGTAAACAAGCTGGTTCGCTGCTATATCGCCACCAAGCGTAAGATCAACGTGGGCGACAAGATGGCCGGACGTCACGGAAACAAGGGTGTTATTTCCAGAATTCTGCCGGAAGAGGATATGCCGTTCATGGATAACGGTCAGCCGCTGCAGGTGATGCTGAATCCTCTGGGTGTACCTTCCCGAATGAATGTCGGACAGGTACTGGAGGTACATCTGGGTCTGGCTGCCAAGAAGAAGGGCTGGTACATCTCCACGCCGGTATTCGATGGTGCCAACGAAAAAGATATCATGGAGCTGCTGGGTGAATGCGGATATCCGAAGACCGGAAAGCTCCGCCTGAGAGACGGACGGACCGGCGAATTCTTCGACAATCCGGTTACCGTAGGCTACATGTACATGCTGAAGCTCCACCATCTGGTAGACGATAAGATTCACGCCAGAAGTACCGGTCCGTACTCCATGGTAACGCAGCAGCCGCTGGGCGGTAAAGCACAGTTCGGCGGACAGCGTTTCGGTGAAATGGAAGTATGGGCACTGGAAGCATACGGTGCATCTTATACACTGCAGGAAATCCTGACCGTCAAGTCCGACGATATCGTGGGCCGTGTGAAGACCTACGAAGCCATCGTCAAGGGCGAAAACATTCCGAAGCCAGGCATTCCGGAGTCCTTCAAGGTACTCATTAAGGAAATGCAGGCACTGGGTCTGGACGTGAAGGTTCTGTCTGAAAACGATGAAGAAATCCAGTTCAAGGATGCGGGAGACATGGACGACGATATCACAGGTATCGAAAGCATCATGGACATCGAAGAAGAACTGGAAAGCGATGAAAAGCTCTTTGAAGCGGGCTATTCGGAAGCAGGTCCGGAGGAGGACGAATTCGGCGACGATTCATTCGACGTGGAACCGACCGATGAGGATCTGCGTTTTGTGGAAGATTTCAGAGAAGAGTAATAGAAAGGGGAGGGACTCCTTTGAACAATAACGTGAACAATGATTATGAATTAAATAATTTTGAGTCAATACAGATCAATCTGGCTTCTCCGGAAAAGATTCTGGAATGGTCCCACGGTGAAGTAACCAAGCCGGAAACCATCAACTACAGAACCCTGAAGCCAGAACGGGATGGCCTGTACTGCGAACGGATTTTCGGACCGACCAAGGACTGGGAATGCCACTGCGGCAAGTACAAGCGCATCCGCTACAAGGGCATCGTCTGCGACCGCTGCGGTGTAGAAGTAACCAAGGCCAAGGTGAGAAGAGAGAGAATGGGACACATCAAACTGGCTGCGCCGGTTTCCCACATCTGGTATTTCAAAGGCATTCCTTCCAGAATGGGTCTGTGCCTGGACATCACACCGAGAAACCTGGAAAAGGTCCTCTACTTTGCGGCATATATCGTAACCGATCCGGGCAATACGGATTTGAGCTACAAGCAGATCCTGACTGAACAGGAATATCGCCAGTACAAGGATCAGCCGGGAAATGAATTTAAGGCAGGCATGGGTGCGGAAACCATCAAGGAACTGCTGGAACAGATCGATCTGGAGGAACTGTCTGCAGATCTGAGATCCAAGCTGAAGGATGCATCCGGCCAGAAAAAAGTCAGAATCGTAAGACGACTGGAAGTCATCGAAGCGCTGCGCCTTTCCGGAAACCGTCCGGAATGGATGGTGATGGATGTGATCCCGGTCATTCCGCCGGATCTGCGTCCGATGGTACAGCTGGACGGCGGCCGGTTCGCCACTTCTGACCTGAATGACCTGTACAGAAGAGTCATCAACCGGAACAACCGTCTGAACCGCCTGCTGGAGCTGGGTGCACCGGACATCATCGTCAGAAATGAAAAGAGAATGCTGCAGGAAGCAGTGGACTCTCTGATTGATAACGGACGCCGCGGCCGGGCAGTCACCGGTCCGGGATCCCGTCCTCTGAAATCCCTGTCTGACATGCTGAAGGGCAAACAGGGCCGTTTCAGACAGAATCTGCTGGGTAAGCGTGTTGACTACTCTGGCCGTTCTGTAATTGTCGTCGGTCCGGAACTGAAGTTCTATCAGTGCGGTCTTCCGAAGAAGATGGCACTGGAACTGTTTAAGCCGTTTATCATGAAGGAACTGGTGGAGCAGGGCTATGCCCACAACATCAAGAGCGCGAAGCGCATGGTGGAAAAGGTAAGACCGGAAGTCTGGGATGTGCTGGAAGGCGTTATCAAAGAACATCCGGTTATGCTGAACCGTGCACCGACCCTTCACCGTCTGGGTATTCAGGCATTCGAACCGGTACTGGTAGAAGGCAAGGCCATTAAGCTGCACCCGCTGGTATGTACCGCATTCAACGCCGACTTTGACGGAGACCAGATGGCCGTACACGTACCTCTGTCTGTGGAGGCACAGGCCGAGGCCAGATTCCTCATGCTTTCCAGTAATAATATTCTGGCTCCGAAGGATGGCTCCCCGATTACGACCCCGACACAGGACATGATCCTGGGAAGCTATTACCTGACCCACCCGGGTGTTCCGGAAAGAAACACCTACGCCGAAAAAGGCGACGGCAAGGTCTTCACGGATCTGGATGAAATGCTCATGGCATACCAGACCGGCGTAGTGGGCATCCACGCGAAAGTAAAAGTAAGAATGTATAAAGAAGGGGATACCACCGGCAAACTGGTGGAATCCACCGTAGGCCGCTTCATCTTCAACCAGGAGATCCCGCAGGATCTGGGATTCGTAGATCGTGAAACCGATCCGTACTCTCTGGAAGTTGACTTCCTCTGCGACAAGAAGAAGCTGGGCAAGATCATTGATAAATGTTACCGCAAGCACGGAAACACCGGTACTGTCATCATGCTGGACTACATCAAGTCCATGGGCTACAAGTACTCCACCAAGGCTGCGGTGACCATCAGCGTCAGCGACATGGAAATTCCGGAAAATAAATGGGATATCGTCGCAGATGCAGAAGCAGAAGTTGATAAATATGAAAAGGCATACAGAATGGGCTTCATGTCCAATCAGGAGCGATATGAGCAGATCATCAAGATCTGGTCCAAGGCGACAGACGATGTTGCAGACGCCCTGATGGATTCTCTGGACTCCATGAACAACCTGTTCATCATGGCCAATTCCGGTGCACGAGGCAGTAAGAACCAGATCCGTCAGGTCGGCGGTATGCGTGGTCTGATGGCCAACGCCACCGGTAAGACCGTAGAGATCCCAATCAAGTCCAACTTCCGTGAAGGCCTGTCCATTCTGGAATACTTCATTTCCTCCAATGGTGCCCGTAAGGGTCTGGCCGATACGGCACTGCGTACTGCCGACTCCGGTTACCTGACCCGTCGTCTGGTTGACGTTTCGCATAATGTTATCGTAAGAGAATTCGACTGCGGTACCGACGAAGGTGTGGAAGTCAGAGCCTTCACTGACGGCAAGGAAGTTATCGAGCCGCTGAAGCAGAGAATCATAGGTAGAGTTGCCCTGCTGGATGTGACTGACCCGCAGACCGGTGAAGTCATTGTAGAGCAGAACGAGGAAATCAGCGAAGCAGCTGCCGACCGGATCGAAGAAGCCGGCATCGAAAGCGTGGCTATCCGTGCAGTCATGACCTGCCACAGCAGAACCGGCATCTGTGCCAAGTGCTATGGCAGAAACCTGGCAACCGGTGAAGAAGTGAACATCGGCGAAGCAGTGGGCATCACCGCGGCCCAGTCCATCGGTGAACCGGGTACCCAGCTGACCATGCGTACCTTCCATACGGGCGGTGTAGCCGGCGGCGACATCACCCAGGGTCTTCCGAGAGTAGAGGAACTGTTCGAAGCCAGAAAGCCGAAGGGCCTTGCAGAGATCTGCGAAGGCGACGGCGTGGTGGTATCCATCGAGGCCAGAAAGGACAACAAGACGCAGGTCATCGTCCGGGAGGAACAGGAAGACAGGGAATATGTCATTCCTTACGGTGCCCGTCTGAATGTAAAGGTCGGCGACCAGGTTTATGCCGGTGGTCAGATTACCAGAGGTCCTCTGAATCCGCATGATATCCTGCGTCTGAATGACGTGGAAGGCGTGTACCAGTACCTTCTCAAGGAAGTACAGAGAGTATACAAGCAGCAGGGTGTAGATATCAACGATAAGCATATTGAAGTTATCGTAAGCCAGATGCTGTCCAAATACAAGATCGAAGATGCCGGCGATACGGATCTGCTTCCGGGCGGACTGTACGGCAAGTATGAGATCGAAGAGGCCAATCAGGCTGCTGCCGAAAAAGACGGCGAGCCGTGCGTAGCAAAGCGTGTTCTCCTGGGTATCACCAAGGCGTCACTGGCTACCAACTCTTTCCTGTCTGCGGCGTCCTTCCAGGAAACCACCAGAGTGCTTACCGATGCAGCCATCAAGGGTAAGAACGACAAGCTGATGGGTCTGAAGGAAAACGTGATTATCGGTAAGCTGATTCCTGCCGGTACCGGCATGAAGCGGTATAAGAACATCGATATCGATTACGGTGTCAATGCCGAGATCATGGAAAACTACGCACGTCAGCAGGAGCTGGAAGCGCAGATGATGGAAGAAGAGTATGAAGGCTATGCAGAGGAAGGCAGTGAGGGTGCAGAGGATGCAGTGTGCTTTGAAGAAGGCGCATTCGAAGAGATGGATCCGTTGGAAAGAGCTGCCGAAGAAGATGCTGCCGAAGAAGCGCCGGAAGGAGAGAAACCTGCGGAAAACATGCCGGAAATCGTTGAGCTGGATTAGAAATAATGCATTGACAGACTTGACTGTTTCGTGGTAAAATAATTTTTGGCTTTGAGTTTTGCCGACCTGATGTATCAGGTCGGCTTAGCTTGAGTATAATAAAAACATTCCATGAGGAAAGGAGAAAAAAGGATGCCTACTATCAATCAATTAGTACGTCAGGGTAGAACCAGTGCTGTAAAGAAATCCACAGCACCAGCTCTGAACAAGGGAATGAACTCCCTGAGAAGAGTTGCAACTGACACAAACTCCCCGCAGAAGAGAGGCGTTTGCACATCAGTGAAGACGGTTACCCCTAAGAAGCCGAACTCCGCACTGAGAAAAGTAGCAAGAGTTAAGCTGACCAACGGTATTGAAGTAACTGCTTATATCCCTGGTATCGGTCACAACCTGCAGGAACACAGCGTTGTACTGATCAGAGGCGGCAGAGTAAAGGACTTACCAGGTGTAAGATACCACATCATCAGAGGTACTCTGGATACTGCCGGCGTAAACAACAGACTTCAGGCACGTTCCAAGTATGGTGCCAAGAGACCTAAGGCTGCAAAGGCTAAGAAATAGGAACATTTAAAAATTCGGGAAATTATAGTAGCGCCCTTTTATTCAGATAATATATAGCGTGCGCTCGCGGCCTTAGAAGCTGCTCCATGTGAGACAGCCATGAGGTCGAGTACCCCGTCACCAGACACTGACAGAGCATTGTAATTGCCGGCTCTGCCAGAGTAATCCCCGGCTCTGCGGATTTTGCAGGGCGGAGGGTGAAGGAATTGTGCAATTAGAAATCTTAGTATTGCGCAGGCAGCTTCACACTAGATAAGACAGAAGCAGAAGCTGCTGGCGAGGAGGGAAGAGAAGTGTCAAGAAAAGGTAATATACCAAAGAGAGAAGTTCTTCCAGATCCGGTTTACGGAAGTGTTGCAGTCGCTAAGCTGATCAACAGCATTATGCTGGACGGCAAGAAGGGTGTAGCACAGAACATCGTGTACGGTGCTTTCGACATGATCCAGGCACAGACCGGTGAAGAACCACTGGAAGTTTTCGAAAAGGCATTGAACAACATCATGCCTGTTCTGGAAGTAAAAGCGAAGAGAATCGGTGGTGCAAACTACCAGGTTCCGGTAGAAGTAAGACCTGAAAGAAGACAGACCCTTGGCTTGAGATGGCTGACCAAGTACACCAGAGCCAGAGGCGAAAAGACCATGGCTGAAAGACTGGCCAAGGAACTGATGGATGCAGCAAACAACACCGGTGCATCCGTAAAGAAGAAAGAAGATACCCACAAGATGGCAGATGCGAACAAGGCATTCGCACACTTCAGATGGTAATTGGAGGTTAATATGCCAAGACAATTTCCTTTAGAGAAGACTAGAAATATTGGTATCATGGCCCACATCGATGCTGGTAAGACCACCACGACGGAGCGTATCCTGTTCTACACAGGAAAGACGCACAAGATTGGTGAAACCCACGATGGATCCGCTACCATGGACTGGATGGAGCAGGAACAGGAACGTGGTATCACGATTACTTCCGCTGCAACCACTGCACAGTGGAAGGGTATCAAAATCAATATTATCGACACCCCGGGACATGTGGACTTTACTGTAGAAGTAGAAAGATCCCTGCGTGTACTGGACGGTTCCGTAACCGTACTGTGCGCAAAGGGCGGTGTAGAACCGCAGTCTGAAACCGTATGGAGACAGGCTGACAAGTACGGCGTTCCGAGAATGGTCTACGTAAACAAGATGGACATCATGGGTGCCAACTTCTTCAGAGTTGTCGACATGATCAAAGACAGACTGAAGGCAAACGCAGTGCCTATCCAGCTGCCGATCGGCGCAGAAGAATCCTTCGTGGGAATCATCGATCTGGTTACCATGAAGGCTGAAATCTACAAGGATGAGCTGGGTAAGGAATTTGAAATTACTGACATTCCGGCTGACATGATGGATCTGGCACAGGAATGGAGAGAAAAACTGATCGAATCTGTTTGTGAAACCGATGAAGAACTGATGATGATGTTCCTGGAAGGTGAAGAGCCATCTCTGGAACAGATCAAAGCTACAATCAGAAAAGAAACCATTGCCAACAGAATGGTTCCGGTTCTGTGCGGTTCTTCCTATAGAAACAAGGGTGTTCAGATGATGCTGGACGCTGTGGTTGACTATATGCCGTCCCCTGTGGATATCCCGCCGATCAAGGGTATCAATCCGGAGACCGAAGAAGAAGACGAAAGAAAGGCAAGCGACAGCGAGCCGTTCTCCGCTCTGGCATTCAAGATCATGGCGGACCCGTTCGTCGGCAAGCTGGCATTCTTCAGAGTATATTCCGGTACCCTGACTTCCGGTTCTTACGTATACAACTCCGTGAAGGGCAAGAAGGAAAGAATCGGCCGTATTCTGCAGATGCACGCAAACAAGAGAGAAGAAATCAGTGAAGTATACGCAGGCGATATCGCTGCCGCTGTAGGCTTGAAGGATACCACCACCGGTGATACTCTGTGCGACCAGGATCACGAAATCGTTCTTGAATCCATGGAATTCCCGGATCCGGTTATCGAGATTGCCATCGAACCGAAGACCAAAGCAGGTCAGGAAAAGATGGGTATCGCACTGGCCAAGCTGGCAGAAGAAGACCCTACGTTCAAGACTTATACCAATGAAGAAACCGGTCAGACCATCATCGCCGGCATGGGCGAACTTCACTTGGAAATCATCGTAGACAGACTGATGCGTGAATTCAAGGTGGAAGCAAACGTTGGTAAGCCGCAGGTTTCCTACAAAGAAACCATCACCGGTACTGCAGACGTGGACAACAAGTACGCAAAACAGTCCGGTGGTCGTGGTCAGTACGGTCATGTTAAGATTCGTGTTTACCCGAGAGAAGCTGGTTCCGGATTTGAATTCAAGAACTCCATCGTGGGTGGTGCAATTCCGAAGGAATACATTCCTAAGATTGAAGAAGGTATCCGCGAAGCGATGGAAAACGGCCCGATTGCAGGCTATCAGGTTGTAGACGTCGGTGTAGAACTGTATGATGGTTCCTACCATGAAGTCGACTCCTCTGAAATGGCATTCAAGATCGCTGCTTCCATGGCATTCAGAGAAGCTATGAAGAAGGCGAAACCGGTTCTGCTGGAACCAATCTTCAAGGTGGAAGTTACGGTTCCAGAAGAATACATGGGCGACGTAATCGGCGATATCTCTTCCAGAAGAGGAAGAATCGAAGGTTCCGACATGAACCTGGGTGCTGTGGCAGTAAGAGGTATGGTACCTCTGTCCGAAATGTTCGGTTATGCGACAGACCTGCGTTCCAAGACCCAGGGCCGCGGCGTTTATGTAATGCAGATGGACCATTTCGAAAAATTACCGGACAATCTGGTAGAAAAACTGAACAAATAACAAATGATATAAACCATCATGCCGGTTTTGCCAGTGCATGACCGGCATCCTGAAATTTATGGAGGAATAATAAAATGGCAAAACAGAAGTTTGAAAGAACCAAACCGCATATTAACATCGGTACCATCGGACACGTTGACCATG
>JAEDMR010000069.1 GCA_016302925.1 Bacillota bacterium | reverse complement strand
GGATGACCTGCCGCTGATTTCCGAACTGGCAGGGGAGCTGTACGGCCGGTCCCGCCACGAGGAAGCGCAGGAGCTGTATCGTAAAATGGTGAAACTGGATCCCAGCGGACGCCACTTCGCTCAGCTTGCCGGGAACGAGATCCAGATGGACCGATTCGCAGATGCAGAAGCACATCTGCTGCGAGCTGCAGAGCTGGAACCGGAACTGACATATACTGCAATTCTCTTCGGCGCTCTGTATAGCCATACCGGCCGGTATCAGGAAGCGCTATCCGCCCTTTCCCGAGCCCAGGCTCTGGCTGCGGAAAAAGAGGAGGCCTGGTACCGGATCCTTCGGGACAAGGCTATGGTATACTGCCGCATGAAGGATTATGACCATGCGAAGCAGTGTCTGCGGGATAATTTCAGGTTATACCAGCAACAGGAAGATATGTCCGCATTGTTAGAGGTACTCCGCATGGCAGGTCGTTTCCACGAGGTCATCGCAGAAGGGGAAAAATACCTGGAATCCCATGAACCCGGCGACAGCCCGCTGGTGCTGGAAGAGCTGAAATCGGCTGCCATGTATCTGCGGGATACGGATCGGTTTACCCGCTATACTTCCCTGGAAACACGAGCATATACCGCCGTGTATCAGTGCGGCAGGCTATACATGTACATGACTGGCGAAGAAAACCGTGCCGTCAGCTTTCTGGAAAAGGCCGTTTCCCTGCGCGAAAGCGATATCAACGCCAACATCGACCTTGCTAAACTGTATCTGAAGCTGAAAAATAAGAAAAAAGCCGCTGCCTGTGCCGGACGGGTGCTGGATGCGATTCCGAAGGATTTCATGGACTGCGGCTATAACCGGGCATATTATCTGGTCCGGTCCGCCGAAGCCCTGGCCATTCTGGGGAAATATAAAGAAGCCTTTGCACGGCTTCAGCTGGCCCTGGACGGACGAAAATGCGATTTCTGCAAATACAGCGGATGTATTGATGCCTGCTGTGCACTGGTTTACATTGCCTGTATACAGGGCGAGGAAGACACGATGCAGCACTGGCTGCAGAAAGGCCTCGCCATTTCGCCATATGATTATGATCTGAAAAACCTGCCGGATGCGTTTCTCGCAAAAAAATCCGGCCTGTTTACAAGAAAAAGGGGATTATTTCAATGATTTTAGGAATTGACTTAGGAACAACCAACAGCCTTGCCGCTGTCTACCAAAACGGAGAAGTACAGGTAATACCCAATCGTCTGGGTTCGGTTCTGACGCCTTCTGTGGTCAGCATTGACGAAAAGGACACGGTATATGTGGGCGAAACGGCGCTGGAGCGAAAAAGCATCGATCCGGCCAATACGGTATCTGTCTTCAAGCGTGCCATGGGTACGGACCGGGTCTACCAGATCCGTGAGCATTCCTACCGTGCGGAGGATCTGTCTGCGTTCATTCTCCGCTCTCTGAAGGAGGATGCAGAGCAGTATCTGGGACAGACTGTGGAGGAAGCCGTGATCAGTGTGCCGGCGTACTTCAATGACCGCCAGAGAAAAGCTACGAAAAAAGCCGGAGAGCTGGCCGGGTTCCGGGTGGAACGTATCATCAACGAGCCCACCGCCGCCGCCATTGCCTACGGCATTGACAAGCGGGCCGACGAGGCCCGCTACCTGGTCTTCGACCTGGGCGGCGGTACGCTGGATGTATCTATCCTGGAGCTGGATGACATCATCATGGAAGTCCGCGCTGTAGCCGGCGACAACTTCCTGGGGGGCGAGGACTTCACCGAGGTTCTCTATCGCATGTTTATCAATAAATTCTCTATCGACGAAGGCAGTACACCCATCAAAACCCTGACCCACATCAGACGTCAGGCGGAAAAGTGCAAGAAAGAATTCTGTGAAAAAGATCAGATCGTACTCAGTGCTGTGGTAGATGAGGAACCCCTTCACATGGAAGTGACGCTGAAGGAGTATGAAGAAGCCTGTCAGCTGCTGTTTGAACGGATTAAGAAACCCATCGAGCGGAGTCTGCGGGATGCCCGTATCCGTCTGGAAGATATCAGTGACGTGGTTCTGGTGGGCGGCGCCACCAAGCTTCCGATTCTGCGCCGCTTCGTAGGGCGGCTCATGGGCCGGCCGGCCAAGGTGGAGATTAATCCGGATGAAGCTATCGTCATAGGCGCTGCTCTGCAGGCCGCCATGAAGGAACGGAATGAAGAAATCAAGGAAATTGTTCTGACCGATGTCTGTCCGTATTCTCTGGGCACCGATACTTCCATCCGCGGCATCGGAGACTCGCTGGAAAGCGGTTACTTCGATCCGATCATCGAGCGCAACACGGTGATTCCGGCCAGCCGCACGAAAAAATACTGGACCGTCCGGGACAACCAGCGAAGTGTCAGCGTAGATGTTCTGCAGGGAGAAAGCCGCCTGGCCAAAGGCAATCTGCTGCTTGGTCGTCTCACGGTTCCCGTACCTCCACGTCCTGCCGGCGAAGAATCCATCACTGTCACCTTTACTTATGATATCAACGCCCTGCTGGAAGTCATCGTCAAGGTGGACTCCACACAGGTGACGAAGAAAATGATCATTAAAGGAGAAGACAGCATCTACGACGATACACAGGCGGAGCAGCGAATGGCACAGCTGGATTACCTGAAGATCCATCCGCGGGATCAGGAGGAAAACAAGCTTCTTCTGCTGCAGGCAGAACGCATGTATGAGGAGGCGCTGGGCGACCTGCGTCCCATGATCAACCGGTCCCTCATGGAATTTGAAGCTATTCTGGATCGTCAGAAGCCGGATGAGATCAGACAGGCCCGGGAAGATTTCCGGCAGGTTCTAGCCCAGCTGGAGGAAATGATGGAAGATCAGCTCATGAGTGACTTCCTGGATGATCCGGAATAAAGTAAGGACGGTCTCCGCATCTGCGGAACCGTCCTTTTCTTTGCCTTCTTTTCTATTCTTTGATCACATCTGCCGTCTGCAGCGGGATCACCTTTTCCAGATCGGAAAGGCCCAGTTCAATCTGATATCCGATCTTGCCGCCGCTGAAGAGGATCGTATCATACAGCACGGCCGTCTCATGCACCGTGGTCCGGAACAGCTTTTTCATGCCAATGGGGGAACAGCCTCCGTGGACGTATCCGGTCAGTGACAGCAGTTCCTTCGACTTCACCATCTCCACCGATTTCTCTCCGACAGCTTTCGCTGCCTTTTTCAGGTCCAGTTCCTCCGCCACAGGAATCATGAAGACGTAATGCTCGCCGCTGCGCCCCACCGTCACCAGCGTCTTAAAGACCCGGTCCGGATCCTGCCCCAGCATCCTGGAAATTTCCAGACCCGTCTGGCTGCCGTCACTCTCGTAAGTATATTCGCCGAAGGACAGCTTCATGGCATCCAGCTTCCGCATGGCATTGGTCTTTTCTATATTCTGCTTCTTAGCCATTCTGTCCGCCGTCCTTTCTGTCATCCGTTCCGCTGCCCGTCCCGGCGCCTTCTCGCTTCTCTGCTGCAGCCGCCATGGCATCTTCCAGATAGATTCGCCTTACATACAGCTGGCACGCAAAAGCATTGCAGGCATTCCACAGGAGCTGCCGCGGATCATCCGGATTTTCTTCCTTCTCCATGGTTGTCCGGTGAAAAGCATGACTCACCGCCGCCTCCACATAATCGCAGAACCCGTCATACGCAGTCTCCAAATCGGAATACCCTGCAGAGAGCCGGATCAGATAACCAATCTCCTCGATGGTGTAAACCGGCTTCAGCACAGCAATCACGAAAAGCGACGCCACCGTCAGCCGGTCATACTTCCTGCGTACCGGCGCTCCGATGAAATGCAGCTTCACATAGTTATTGATCATTGTCTTGGTCAGAATCTTTTCGTCCTCATTTCCCAGATAAGGTCCCAGCCATTCCTCCAGCAGCGCCAGAACCTGCTCCAGATACAGGGGCATAGGCGGAAGCTGCTGCCAACGAGGCAGGCGAAAGTCCTCCAGACTTCTTTCCTTTTCCATGTGTCTCATCCTCCTGCATCTATTTTACCCCATTTTTCAGGTGTTAACAACAAGAATTTCCAGTTATAATAACCAGATATGGGCAGACGCAGAAGCAGACTCCGATGGCTGGCGCGTCCTCAGACGCAACCTTGGATTATCCTCAGATGGAAATATACAGTGCAATATAGTGGCAGAAGCTGCCTGCCATAACAAAAAGATGAAAAAACTCATGAGTACCGAACCAGCCTTCCCATTTTTTCGGGAATGGCAGCTTCAGTGCATAAATCACACCGCCTGCCGTGTAGAAGATTCCCCCTGCCAGCAGCCAGTGAAATGCCTGTGAGGACAGGCTTTCCATGATCTGGGGCCACGCCAGAATACAAAGCCATCCCATACCGATGTACAGCACCGACGATACCCACTTGGAGCAGCCGACCTAGAAAAACTTAAATAAAATACCAATGACGGCAATGAGCCACGTGAAAATCAGCAGCCGGCGCCCTGCGGACCCGGCCAGCTGCATGACACAAACCGGCGTATATGTCCCGGCAATCAGCACGAAAATCATCATGTGATCCAGCTTTTTCAGTACCCTGTTTCCACGCTCCGACAGGTCAAATGTGTGATATGCACTGCTGGCTCCGTACAGCAGAATCATACTTCCCATGAACACGGCCAGACTGGCCAATCCGGCATACCCCACATACTCCATTGCGCCGTGTACCAGAAGCGGTGCCATGAAAGCGATGGCCAGCAGCAGCCCGATGAAATGAGTCAGCGCACTTCCCGGCTCTTTTACATAAAACCGTCCTCCGGCAGCGATTTCTGTCTTATCCATTTCAAATCCCCCTTTATATCATCGGTTTTTAAGAACCCTTTCTTCGGCTATTATATGGCGTTTTATTTTATCCTGTAAAGAGTTTTTCAAAAACCGATGTTCGGACTTTCTTGACCTTTTTTCGGTTTTCCTGTATAATGGTTCCCATGACAAAAGATGTAAAGGAGGAGAATGTGCAGATGAATCAAAACCTGACCGCAGAGATCAATCATTCTATTCAGAAATTTCGCTTTCCCGGATATGAAGAAATACCCGATGTGGGGCTGTTCCTCGAACAAGTGGCCAAGTATGTCTCCGGCTTTCTGGAACCCCTTGGCGATACCATCACCATTACCAGTTCCATGATTAGCAATTATGTAAAGAAAAAACTGATTGGAAATCCAGTAAAGAAACAGTATTACCGAGATCAGATTGCGGATATTTTCTTTATCGCTGTGGCCAAAAGCGTCCTATCTCTCGAAAACATCCAGCTCCTTCTGGAAATTCAGAAAAACCACTATGATACACGGGAGGCTTATGAGTTCTTCTGTTCGGAATTCGAATCCATTCTCCGATACGAAGGCGGGCTGCAGGACTCCCTGTCTTCCTCAGAACCGGAAGCAGCCGATGAGAAGATCATGCTGAAAAACACCATCATCACGGCGGTCCATAAGATCTATCTGGATAAATATTTTGAGAAGCTCCACGAAATAAATGAAGCTTAGCAGTCTGAAAATCCCTGCAATAAAAAAGACGTATGATGCATCTTCATTTCATACGTCTTTCTTCTTTTATTGACTTTCTGTCAATAATAGTTTAATATAGTTATCATAACTACATTATATGTAGTTAAAAACTAAATATGTGAAAACGAACATAAGGAGAATAGAATATTGATTAAAATTGGAGAATTGAAAAGGGTCTTCTCGCCGGTACGCCATGAAAATCTGCGGGAACTGCTTCGTTACAGTGCCAGAGAATTTGCCGGTAATGACGCCTTCATCTTGAAAAAGAAAAAAGGAAAAGAGGTTTCATACGAACACATTTCCTTCGCTGCATTTTATGAAAGAGTGAACCAATTGGGCACTGCCCTGCTGCTCCGCGGCATGCAAGGAAAGCGCATTGCCATCATCGGAAAGAACCGGGAGGAATGGGTGGAAAGCTATTTCGCCGTTCTGGGCGGTCTGGGCATCTGCGTTCCGCTGGACAAGGGGCTGCCTTATGAGGAGCTGGAGTCCTCTCTGGCAAGAAGCTATGCGGACGTGCTGATTTTCGATCCGGCCCATAAAGAGCAGGTGGAAGCCCTGAAAGCAGCCGGCACCACCAAGGTCAGCCAGTATATCTGCATGGATGAGACGGAGGGATACCTGAGCATCCCGCAGCTGCGAAAAGAAGGAGAAAATGCCGGGCGTGCGGATTTTGAGAAATATCTGAATCTTCCCATTGACGCCAAAGCCACGTCCATCATCCTCTTCACCTCCGGCACCACCTCCATGGCCAAAGCGGTTATGCTGTCCCATTACAATATCGTGGAGAACGTCTACGCTGCGCTGCTCTGTGAGGACATCCGCCCCGGTGATGTGAACATGGCCTTCCTTCCGTACCACCACACCTTCGGATCCACCGGGCAGATCGTCATGCTGGCGGCCGGCGTGGTGACCACCTATTGTGACGGACTGAAATATCTGCAGAAAAACATCGTGGAATACAAGGTTTCCGTCTTTTTCTGCGTGCCGCTTCTCATCGAGTCCATCTATAAAAAGATCATGCTGACGGTGAAGAAGGAGGGTCTGGAGAAAAAGGTACACTTCGGTCTCAAGGTGTCCGGCCTGCTGATGAAACTGGGCATCGACGTGCGCCGGAAGCTGTTTAAGCAGATCCTGGATCAGCTGGGCGGCAACATTCGCTTCGTCATCAGCGGTGCTTCTGCCATCGATCCGGAAGCCATCGAGGGCTTCAACCGGTTCGGCATTACAGCGGTGCAGGGCTACGGCATGACGGAAGCTTCCCCGATTCTGGCAGCGGAAAACCACTGGGAGCGGCGTCCCGGTTCCATCGGAAAAGCCATTCCGGGTGTGGAACTGGCCATCGACCAGCCGGATGCAGACGGCGTTGGCGAACTGATCGCCCGGGGGCCCAATGTCATGGCCGGATATTACGAGAATCCGGAGGAAACGGAAAAGACCCTGGCCGGCGGCTGGCTTCACACCGGCGATCTGGCCTATGTGGACAAGGATGGCTATGTGTTCATCTGCGGCCGCAAGAAGAATGTTATCGTTCTGAAAAACGGCAAGAACGTCTATCCGGAGGAAATCGAGCTTCTCATCAGCAACCTGCCTTATGTGGAGGAAAACATGGTCTTCGGTCAGCCGCGGCATGATGACGGGGACGAGAAGGATCTGGCCATCTGCGCCAAGATCGTCTATAAGCCAGACTATATGGAGGAAACCATAGGTCTTTCTTCCGTGGAAGAGATTGAGTCGCAGATCCGTCGGGACATCGATGCCATCAACCAGCAGCTGCCAACCTACAAGCAGATTTTCCGTCTGGTGATCACCGATCAGCCGATGATCAAAACCACCACCGGCAAGGTGAAACGCTACGAGGAAGCGAAGAACCTGTAAATATTGAAAACACAAAAGCCCGGGACATGGATTCCGTCATGGTTTCTACATGCTCCGGGCTTTTTCTTTCCTTATATTATTTAGATTCTTTACGCAAACCGCAGCGTCCAGCCGTGTTCGTTCGCTTCTTCGCCGGTTCCATCGCTGCCGTTTCCATCACCGCCGGTTCCTCCCGCCGCAGTCAGCACCGGATCCAGCAGCTGCCTGACTGCATTCTCTGCCTGGGTCTGTGCTTCTGTCAGCAGCCCCTTGTCTCTGGCCTTTTTCTCCACGGTTTTCTTCTGATCGGCATAAAACGATGTGTAATCCTCTATCGTGAAGGCATTGAAAATGCTAGTCTTCTCATCATAGATCTTCACGCTGTCCTCGTCGATCTCGTGGCTGAGGATCTCTGCCTGCGGCAGTGTCACCGTCACAGTTTTCACACCCTGATCCACATCGACTTTCACTTCTGTCATGTCGATTCCCGCTTTGATGACGCCGTCATAGGTCAGCAGGAATCGATTCGTGGTGAACGGCATCTTCACACCGTAAAACTCCTTACTGCTTTCATACTGCCCCAGTTCCGTATATGTATAAGTCACCACTGCCAGTTCGCTCATGGCAGAAATCTTATTCTGCAGCACAATGGCCGAGATTTCCACGTTCTCCCGGCTTCCGCCTCCGGACGTTTTCCCCAGCAGCCAGCCGCCTCCCAGCAGCACCGCCCCTATCAAAATCCCTACGATCAGGAGTTTTATGGTTTTCACAGGTCTGATTGCTTTCATACGCGTTTTTCTTTCCTTTCTATCCCTTTTGGTGTTAGCTGCGCTTTTCGCCGCGCCCTGCTCTACGGGTTTATTCTACAATTTTCGACAGAAAAAGACAAGGAAAAACTTTTGGCAAAATCCGTTCTGTGATACAATATATGTATCTGAGTTATAACCTGATACAGGAGATTATTTAGAGAGTCAAATTTAGAGGAGGTTCCATTATGCTGCATGAAGTATCATTCAAATCATTTAATGAAAGAGACACTGTTTACGGCTGGGTCTATGTGCCTGCCTGCAAGCCGAAGGGCATCGTTCAGCTGATTCACGGCTTCGGTGAACATTCCCGCCGGTATTTCCACATGATCGTCCGCTATCTGGAAGCCGGCTATATCGTTGCTGCCGATGACCATGTGGGCCATGGCAAAACTGCGGTGGAGAATCCGGGTACCTGGGGGAACTGGGGTGAAAAGGGCTGCCACACGATGATGGAAGATGAACATTCTCTGAAGAAACTGGTTTGTAAAATGTATCCGAACCTTCCGTATTTCCTTTTCGGCCACAGCATGGGCTCCTTCATTGCGCGTGATTTCATCGCAAAATACGGAAGTGAGCTTGCCGGAGTCACGATCTGCGGTACGGCGGGACAGTTTCCTGTTTCCGATGAGCTGATGAAGAAGATGGAGGATCTGGTTGCTTCCGGGAAAGGTGACGAAGCGGATCCTTCTCTGGGCGGCGATCTGCTGGGCTGGATGTGCGAGCGCTGCGGTGAAATCAAACTGGGCAACGAATGGATCTGCCACAATCCGTATGTCCAGCAGGATCATGCTGCAGATCCGTTTGATGCATTCACCAAACCGACTGCCAACCGTTCCATGCTGGACTTCGTAGGCATGATGAAAGTCATCGAAGGGACTGAATGGGCTGAAAAAGTTCCTGTAGCTCTTCCGATCTATAACATCGCCGGCGACGAGGATCCGGTGGGCAAGTACGGTGAAGGGGTTTACCAGGTTTCCAACTGGCTGATTTCCACCGGACATTCTGTAAAGACTAAACTCTACTCCGGCTATCGACATGAGATTCATAACTACGCCGACCTGAAGGACCAGGTGTCCGACGGCATCATTGCGTTTATGGACAGCATCGTAGGATAAGGCGTCTGCTGGTTGCCGGTTGCCGGAGCAGCAGGCTGTTCCGGAGCAGCGCTGCTGCTGATTTATCACTGAGTTTTCCAAAAAGGGCTGATTGTTTTCAAAAAGAAAACTTTTAGCCCTTTTTTGAAAACTATTATTATTATGCATTCTTTTTCGGCAGTTTTTTGTGTCTCCATCTTCTTTTTGATCCATAATTTGGAAATTTACGGCTTCTCCGGACGTAGTTCATCTCATTTTTCTGCCTGTTTCTCATTTCGGTTTTCTTTTTTTCCAAAAAAGTTTTCCTTTTGAAAACTTTTTAGTCAAAATG
>JAEDMR010000068.1 GCA_016302925.1 Bacillota bacterium | reverse complement strand
TATCCTGAAATTGCCGCCTTTCCCCTTGACACCGTGCGGCTCCGTATGCTACAATTTTAGACGGTAAAAAGAGCAATCTTTAAAGACGGTACAGAGAGACCGGCAAGATGGATATATGGAAAAAACCGGGGCGAAGTAGATTCTTCCCGCTGTTTTGCTGAGTCTACAACTTGCCGCAGGGCAAGTTTTTTTGTGAGATCATTTGGAGGAAACCATGAAAAACACGTTCACACCACAGCTTGATCACAGCAATGTAAATGAGACGATTCTCCGGGATTTCGAATCCCGTTTTTCCGGTTCCATGGACATATTATCGGATAAGAAATGCATTATAATCCCTTCTTTCGTCGATGTGCATGTACATCTTCGGGAGCCGGGATTTTTTTATAAAGAAACCATAAGGACCGGCACCATGGCAGGAGCCCGTTCCGGCTACAGCCATCTGTTTGCCATGCCGAACCTGAATCCGGTGCCGGACTGTCTGGCGCATCTGAAAGAAGAGCTGGATATCATCGAAAAAGATGCAGTCATTTCCGTGCTGCCTTACGGTTCCCTGACGGTGGGCGAAAAAGGCGGTCAGCTTTCCGACATGGAAGAAATGGCGCCTTATGCGGCAGGCTTCAGCGATGACGGCGTCGGCTTAAACGATCCGGCTCTCATGCGTCAGGCCATGATCCGGGCGAAAAAGCTGGAAAGACCGGTGGTGGCCCACTGCGAAGACATGGTGCTTCGAAATGGCGGCTACATTCACGACGGCGAGTATGCCCGGGCCCACGGTCATAAAGGGATCTGCTCAGAAAGCGAATGGAAGCCCATCGAGCGGGATCTGAAGCTGGCGGAAGAAACCGGCTGCAGCTACCATGTCTGCCACATCTCCTGTGCTGAAAGCGTGGAAGTGATCCGAAACGCTAAGGCAAGAGGCGTGGACGTGACCTGTGAAACGGCGCCCCACTACCTGCTGCTCAGCGATGCGGATCTGCAGGAGGATGGCCGGTTCAAGATGAATCCGCCGATCCGAAGTGAAAGAGACCGGCAGGCCCTTCTGGAAGGACTGCTGGACGGTACCATAGATATGATTGCCACCGACCATGCACCCCACAGCGCTGAAGAAAAGTCAAAAGGCCTGGCCGCCAGCGCCATGGGAATCACCGGCCTGGAGGCTGCCTTCCCTGTACTCTACACAGGCTTGGTGAAAACCAGTATCCTGACTCTGGAAAAACTGATAGAACTCATGAGCGTAAATCCGCGCCGCCGCTTTGGACTGACCCCGGCAGAAGAAGCCATGGACTACAGCGTCTGGGAAGTGGATACCCCATATATCCTGGATCCGGCCAATTTCGTTTCCAAGGGAAAGGCAACACCGTTCGCCGGACAGACCGTTTACGGCAGATGCCTTATCAACGTGGCAGGCGGCAAGACCGTATGGAATGCCCTCTGAACACCCTCGAATAAAAGGAGAACAGAAACGATGAAACAAGGAATCTATGAAATTCTGGAAAACACCAGAATTGCGGCAAACACCATGAAGATGGTGCTGGCAGGCGACACCTCGGCCCTCACTGCGCCGGGTCAGTTCGTCAACATCAGGCTGGACGGATTTTTCCTCCGGCGCCCCATCTCCGTATGCGATTACGACGCAGAAACCATTACCATCATATATAAAACCGTCGGTGCCGGCACAGAAGCCATGGCAGACATGGTCTGCGGTCAGACCCTGGATCTCCTGACGGGATTGGGCAACGGATACGACATCACCAAAGCCGGGGATGCTCCGGTGCTCATCGGCGGAGGTGTCGGTGTGCCTCCGATGTATGGCCTGGCAAAATCCATCCTCTCGGTCAATCCTTCCTGCCGGGTGCAGGTGGTGCTGGGGTTTAATTCTGCGGAAGAGATCTTTTATGCAGATGCATTCCGGCAGCTGGGTGCAGAGGTGCACATCGCCACGGCGGACGGTTCCGTGGGAACGAAAGGCTTCGTCACCGATGTGCTGAAAAGTCTGGACTACACCTACTTCTACACCTGCGGCCCGATGCCGATGTTCCGCGCCATTGAGTCCATGGCAGCCACATCCGGCCAGTACAGCTTCGAGGAGCGGATGGGCTGCGGCTTCGGCGCCTGCATGGGCTGCTCCTGCAAGACGAAATACGGAAACAAGCGGATCTGCAAGGACGGTCCTGTTCTGGAAAGGGAGGAGATCATATGGTAAATACGAAAGTGGATTTATGCGGCATCACCCTGGACAACCCGGTGATTCCTGCTTCCGGAACCTTCGGCTTCGGATATGAATTTGCAGAAATATACGATATCAACTGTCTGGGGACTTTCTCCTTCAAGGGGACGACTCTGGAAGGCCGGTTCGGAAATCCCACACCACGTATCGCAGAGTGTCCCGACGGCATGATCAATGCCGTCGGCCTGCAGAATCCGGGTGTGGATAAGGTCATTTCCGAAGAGCTTCCAAAGCTGGCGAAAGTGTTCCATAAACCGGTCATGGCCAATGTCAGCGGGTTTTCTGTGGATGACTACGTGGAAACGGTCCGCAGGCTGGACCAGGACCCGGCGGCAAACAAGCAGATCGGCTGGTTTGAGATCAACATCAGCTGTCCGAACGTCCATGGCGGCGGCATGGCCTTCGGCACCTGCCCGCAGGCAGCCGAAGAGGTCACAGCGGCCGTACGGAAGGTGACGAAAAAGCCGCTTTTCATCAAGCTTTCACCCAATGTGACAGATATCGCAGAAATCGCCAGAGCCTGCGAAGCCGGTGGTGCTGACGGCATCAGCCTCATCAACACCCTGCTGGGCATGCGCATCGATCTGAAAACCAGAAAGCCGGTCATCGCCAACAAGATGGGCGGATTCTCCGGACATGCTATTCTGCCGGTGGCCCTGCGCATGGTATATCAGGTCTACGAAGCGGTCAGCCTGCCGATCATCGGTATGGGCGGCGTTTCCAGCGCCGAGGAAGTGGTGGAAATGATGCTGGCCGGCGCCACTGCGGTGGAGATCGGCGCAGCCAACCTGATCGACCCGTTTGCAGGTCAGAAAATCATCGAAGACCTTCCGCGGGTCTGCGAAAAATATAAGATCAAAGATTTAAATGAAATTATCGGAGGTGCACATTAACATGGGAAAAGACGTAATCATCGCCTGTGACTTCGCCACGGCGGAACAGACTTTCGCTTTTCTGGATCATTTCACAGAAGAAAAGCCTTATGTAAAGATCGGCATGGAACTCTTCTACGCAGAAGGACCTGCCATCGTCCGTGAAATCAAAAAGAGAGGCCATAAGATCTTCCTGGATCTGAAGCTGCATGATATTCCAAACACGGTGAAAAAGGCTATGGCGGTCCTCTCCGGTCTGGATGTGGACATGTGCAATCTCCACGCTGCCGGCACCATCGCCATGATGGAAGCTGCGCTGGAAGGCCTCACCCGTCCCGACGGCAGCCGCCCGCTGCTCATCGCAGTAACCCAGCTGACTTCCACCAGCCAGGAACGGATGGAAGAAGACCTGATGATTCATGCACCGCTGGATCAGGTGGTAATGCACTATGCATCCAATGCGGCGAAAGCCGGTCTGGACGGCGTGGTCTGCTCCCCGCTGGAAGCTGCAAAAGTCCATGAATCCTGCGGCAAGTCCTTCCTGACTGTCACACCGGGCGTTCGGTTTGCAGACAGCAAGGCAGACGATCAGGTGCGGATCACCACCCCGGCTAAAGCGAAGGAAATCGGCTCCGACTACATCGTGGTGGGCCGTCCGATTACCCAGGCTGAGGACCCTGTGGCAGCATATCGCCGCTGCGTGGCCGAGTTCGTGGGCTGAACCCCGTTTCAAGAAAAGAAAAAAATCCGCCCTGCCTGCGAAGCCGGGCGAAAAGATTTTGCGAAGAAAAATAGTAAATAGAAATAATGAACACAGAGGAGGTAGCATTCATGGAATTAAAGAAGGAAATTGCCAAAGGCCTGCTGTCCATCGAAGCAGTGTTCCTGCGGCCGGAAGAGCCGTTCACCTGGGCGAGCGGCATCAAGAGTCCGATCTACTGCGACAACCGTCTGACGCTGACAGCGCCGGATGTGCGGACCATGGTGGAACACGGTCTCATGCAGGTGGTTCAGGAAAATTATCCGGACTGTGAAGTGCTGATGGGAACCAGCACCGCAGGCATCGCCCATGCGGCCATCGTGGGTCACCTGATGGATCTGCCCATGGGTTATGTGAGAAGTTCTGCCAAGGATCACGGCCGGACCAACCAGATCGAAGGAAAGCTTCTGCCGGGTCAGAAGGTGGTTGTGATCGAAGACCTGATCTCCACCGCCGGTTCTGCCATCGACTGCGTGAAGGTTCTGCGGGAAGCCGGTGCGGAGGTTCTGGGTATTGCCAGCATCTTCACTTACGGCATGAAGAAGGGCCTTACCCGTCTGGCGGAAAACGATGTGAAGAACGTGAGCCTCTGCAACCTGGATGCGCTGGTGGAAGTTGCGGCAGAAACCGGTTACATCAAGGCAGAGGATAAAGAGCGTATATTAAAATTCAGAGATAACCCTTCTGATGAGGGCTGGATGAGAGGAGACAAATAAATGAGCGAAATCAGAAACTTAATCAACATCACAGACTTAACCGTAGAAGAAATTGACCAATTGATCGAAGTAGCCGACGACATCGTGGCCAACCACAGCGCTTACGAAAACATCTGCGCCCACAAAAAACTGGCGACCCTGTTCTTCGAGCCGAGCACCCGGACCCGTCTCAGCTTCGAAGCTGCCATGCTGGAACTGGGCGGAAGCGTTCTGGGATTCTCCGCAGCAGGTTCCAGTTCTGCTGCCAAGGGCGAAAGTGTAAGCGACACCATTCAGACCGTAGGCTGCTATGCTGATATCATCGCCATGCGTCATCCGAAGGAAGGTGCACCGATCGTAGCCGCACAGAGAACCACCGTTCCAATCATCAACGGCGGCGACGGCGGCCACTTCCACCCGACCCAGACTCTGACTGACCTTTTAACCATCAAGAGAAAGAAAGGCCGTCTGTCCGACATGACCATCGGCCTGTGCGGCGACCTGAAGTTCGGCAGAACCGTTCACTCTCTGATCGAAGCTATGCTGCGCTATGAAAATGTGCGTTTCGTGCTGATCTCTCCGCAGGAGCTGCAGGTTCCTGACTATGTGAAGGAAAAGATGGACGCTGCCGGCGCAGAATGGAAAGAGGTTGAATCTCTGGAAGAATCCATGCCGGAACTGGATATCCTCTACATGACCCGTGTGCAGAGAGAACGGTTCTTCAACGAAGAAGACTACATCCGCTTAAAGGACAGCTACATCCTGAATCTGGAAAAACTGAAGAACGCCAAAGAAGACCTGACCATCATGCACCCGCTGCCTCGTGTAAACGAAATCAGTGTGGAAGTGGACGATGACCCGCGGGCATGCTACTTCTTCCAGGCACTTTGCGGCAAACATATCCGTATGGCTTTGATCCTGTTCCTGCTGGGAATCAAGAGAGAAGCATAAACAGAAGCACATATTATTCAAGCAGAAGTATTCGAGCAGAAATCAGGAGGTACATACATGAATATAGATGGAGTTAGAACCGGTGTCGTTTTAGACCATATCAAAGCAGGAAAGAGCATGATGGTATATGAACTGCTGGGCCTGGACAAGGTCAGCAACTGCGTGGCCATCATTCAGAACGCCGACAGTTCCAAATACGGCAAGAAGGACATTATCAAAATCGACGAAGCCATCGATCTGGACTACGATGTGCTGGGCTACATTGACAGCAACATCACCGTAAACATCGTAAAAGACGGCAAGCTGGCACAAAAGCGCCACCTGGAGCTTCCGACCGAGCTGAAAAACGTGGTAAAGTGCAAGAACCCACGCTGCATCACCACCGTGGAGCAGGAAATCGTTCACACCTTCCGCCTGGTGGATCGGGAAAAGAAGGTTTACCGCTGCATCTACTGCGATGCAGAACATAAGGTGAAATAAGACTGCACAATCTGGGGCCCGGATAACTATCCGGGCCATTTTTTTATGCTTTATTCAAGGTCACGGTCTGCGATCTGCGTTTATGGCCTTTGCATCCGCAAAGCAACCTCGCGGCATAGTTTTCTTTTTTCAGGTTGACCCAATATTTTACATTTTCAACAACCCCCTAAAATAATACATAAAATCCCTAAAAACGACATTTAAAAAATTATTTCTGGCTTGTTTCCATATTCTTTGCTATAGTCTTTTCGAGGTGATAACATGAATGAATCTGAATTTCTGAAAGAAACAGAAGAAAGGCTGAAATGGTGCAGGCATCTGGAGAATCACTTTCATAAAGCAGCTGATTCTCTTCCCGGTTATGTCCTGATTCGAAGAAACATCCGTGGGAAATACCGCTATTATTACAGGAAACCGGGATCTGACCACCAGTACTACATCAGCCAGAAGAATATTGCTTTACTCCGGCAGCTGCAGCAGAAGCATGTTGCCGCACATGTTCTTTCTCCGCTTCGAAATAATATCCGTTTGCTGGATTCCGTCTTAAAAGAATACAGGGATATTTCAAAAGCCTACGATGCGTACTTTCCGGATGAATGGAAAGCTCCGGTATGTTCTAAAAATCCAAACACGGGTCTGTCTGTAAAGACAGCGTCAGGTGTCGCAGGACATCCGGAAGACCTGCGACACCTGACCTCTTTCGGTCTGCGGGTGCGTTCCAAATCAAAAGCAATCCTGGCAGAGCTACTTTACAGCCATCTACGAAAAACCACTGCGCATAAAAGGGGTAGATGGAAGGTGGAGAACGGTTTACCCTGATTTCACATTTCAGCTGCCCGACGGGCGCGAAATCTATCTGGAACATTTGGGTATGATGAATGATCCGGCTTACCGCGAAGTCAACTATCGAAAACTGACAGACTACTTTCTCAACGGGATCTATCCGCCCCACAACCTTATCATCACCATGGACGGGCCGGACGGAAAGTTGGATATCACCGCGGTTCACCAACTGATTCAAAACAGAATCCTGCCGCTGTTTCAGAAACAGGTACAGTAAGTCTTTGCAAAACCAAAAAAAGAAACCATCTGATCCCCGTACTCTACAGGCATCAGATGGTTCTTTTATCATGGATTCTTTTAGTAGGAGTATTCTATTCAGCGTACGTCTTCGACCAGATGGAATGCAAATCCTGCAATTTCCTCTTTCAGGTAAACGGAAGACATCCTTCCGCCTTTATACTTTGCATTCTCAAGATCAAATTCCACACCCTGTTTCCTTAAGTAGTACACGGCACGTTCCACATCGGAAACACCGATTGCAATGTGCCCATGGCTTCCCGGCATTTTCTTTTTCGTGACCTCAATGGATTTCCCTGCGAAAACAGAGCTGGTCTTCGGATCTCTGCCGAATCCGAATAAACACTCCAATGATGCTGCATTCTTTTCCGCTTCCGCTTCGCTGTCACAGTTGATCCCTATGTGTGCGACATGGAAATCCAGCATCCGCATAATTGCTTCTCTGCTTCGGCTCTCAATTTCATCATATCTGTCATTTGCAATGAGATCGCCTTTTACCATCCAGCTTCCGCCGCAGGCAACTACCTTTTGAAATGCCAGATACTCATTCAGATTGTCCTGATTTACACCGCCTGTCGGCATGAATTTCAGTGTTGTATACGGTCCAGCCAGTGCCTTCAGCATTTTCACACCACCTGCTGGTTCAGCCGGGAAAAACTTCACGGTATCAAGGCCTGCTTCCAGAGCCATTTCGATTGCATTGGTGTCCATGCATCCCGGCACAATAGGGATATTATTTTCCACACAATAATTGACGACTTTCGGGTTATACCCCGGTGTGACGATAAATTTTGCACCGGCACGTACCGCACTCTTTACCTGTTCCACAGAAAGCACGGTTCCTGCACCTACAAGCATTTCCGGACATTCCTCCGTAATGTTCCGGATTGAGGCTTCCGCCGCTGCTGTCCGGAATGTCACTTCTGCACAGTCAATACCACCGCGCTGCAGAGCCTTTGCTACCGGCACGGCCTTTTCGGCATCCTCGAGCACCACAACCGGTACAAGACCCATATTTGAAATCTGCTTTAATATTTCTGCCATGTCTTTTTCCTCTGTTTTCCTTCGTTTTTCCTCTATCTCTGGACTCTGCCGCTTCCGTCGCCCTTCATGAGCTTTTCCACATCATCCACGGATACACGATTAAAATCTCCGGAAATACTGTGTTTCAAGCAGGAAGCCGCAACTGCAAATTCCAGGGCGTCCTCCACACAATCGTAATGATTTAATCCATAAATCAACCCGCCGCCGAAACTGTCTCCGCCGCCGACTCTGTCAACAATGTCAAGGATTTCATACTTTCTGCTTACATAGAACTGTTTTCTGTCATTAATGCAGGCTGCCCATCCGTTTACATCCGCGCTTCTGCTGCTTCTCAGCGTGATTGCAATCATCTTTGCCTCCGGATAGGTGTCCAGCACCTTCTGGCTGAGTTGACGATATTTTTCCGTATCTAGGTTGCCGGATTCCACGTCAACATCAATGGTGATTCCAAGAGACTTCTGCACGTCCTCTTCATTGGCAATCAGAACATCAACATAGCCTGCGATTTCCCGCATCACTTCTTTTGCATCTTTTCCGTATTTCCACAGGTTTTTTCTGTAATTCAGATCGCAGGAAATCCTGATTCCGCGCTTTTGGGCCTCTTTCACACTTTCGACGGACAGTTCCATCAGAGATTCGGAAATAGCAGGGGTAATCCCTGTGATATGGAACCAGTCGATTCCCTGAAATACCTCGTCCCAGGAAAAAGTGCCGGGGCCAGCCAGTGCAATACTGCTGTCCGCCCGGTCATAAATTACCTTGCTCGGCAACTGGTTGGCACCTGCCTCCAGGAAATAAATTCCCATTCGTCCCGGTCCCCGCTTGATTCTGCCTGTATCCACATTAAATCTGCGAAGTTCACCCATACAGGCATCTCCCAGTGCATTCTCCGGCAGCACGGTTAGGAACGCTGCGTCCATTCCGTAGTTTGCGAGAGACACAGCAACGTTTGCTTCTCCTCCGCCGAACGTAGCCTCCAGCAGCGGACTCTGCATCAGTCTTTCTCTGCCGGGTGTTTTCAGCCGCAGCATGATTTCTCCAAAAGTAAGTACTTTCATTTTCCTGTCCTTCCTACACTAAGTTCATTTCCTTCAGCCGTTGTTTGATTGCCTTTTTTTCATTTTCCGTCGCTGCAATAAAGGGTGCTCTCGGGTAACAACGAACAATATCTCTAATTTCAAGCATTGCATATATTGCCAGTTGTGTAGACCGTGCCAAGTACATAATTTCCCGTATTTCATTTACCTTAAATTGCGTTTCCCGGCACTCATCATATCTCCCTGTCATGCCTTCCATGTACATCTTTCTGCAAATCTCAGGGAATGCATTCCCCAGTCCCGGAATAAATGCTTCACACCCTAAGACCCTTGCAGGAAGCCATAATGCCTCCGTGCCAAGTGCTACATCAAAAGATTCATCTCGCAATATACGCTGATATGTGGCATGATCCATAATATTAAAGGTTGCATCTTTAATGCCCGATACCCCTGTTTCCGCTTTCAATCGCTTCAAAAGTCC
>JAEDMR010000264.1 GCA_016302925.1 Bacillota bacterium | reverse complement strand
AGATCCAGCTGCGCCCGTTTCCGTCCCCAGATTCTGACTTCATGCCCCTTTCCCGCCAGCACCATGGCCAGTGCAGTGCCGAAGCTGCCTGCACCGATGACGCCGATTTTTTTCTTTTGCATTATTTCTCCCCCTGATTTCTTTCACATTATGATTTCTTAAACGATTTTATTTCTTAAACGACATTTTCGGCTCTTCTCCCCGCAGGAGTCTGCCGATGTTTGCCCGATGCTTTACCACCACGATGACTGCCATGATAAAGCCCGGCATGAAAAACCCGGGTTCCATAAACCAGGACAGCAGTGGAAAGGACACGGCACCCATAATGGAACCCACTGACATGCGGCGGGTCAGCAGTACGAAAACGGCCACCACTGCCAGAACCGTCAGCCCAAGCTGCCAGTTGACCGCCGTTATGACACCAAATGCCGTCGCCACGCCTTTTCCGCCTTTGAAGTGATACAGGCACGGCCAGATATGACCGCAGAATGCCGCAACCGCACAAAGGGTGCCTGCGGTATACCCTCCCATCAGGAATCCCAGCTTCACTGCGACAAATCCCTTGAGAATATCCACCACCATGGTAATCAGCGCAGCCTTTTTCCCCAGGGTGCGGAGCACATTGGTGGTTCCGGCATTGCCGCTTCCCACTTTTTTGATGTCGATGCCGTTCATTTTTCCCAGAATGATCGCCGGGGAAATATTCCCCAGGAAATAGGCAATCACAATGGCTATCAGTCCGGCTGGCGTGAAATCGGATGATAAAAATACAACTGGTGAAAATGAAAGCATTACTCGACCTTTTCTCCTTTCTCACGGAACACGAACTTCAGAGAAGTACCGGCGAAGCCGTATCCTTCCCGGATCTTGTTTTCCAGATACCGGGCATAGGAAAAGTGCATCAGTTCCCGGTCATTGATCTGGAAGCTGAACAGCGGCGGTTTTACGCCAACCTGTGTCACATAGTATATTTTCAGCCGTCTGCCCTTGTCTGACGGCGGCTGTTTCATCATGGTTGCATCGGAAATCAGGCTGTTGAGCTGTCCCGTTGGTACACGCATGGCGCGATTTTCTGCCACGGCTCTTGCCATGTCTATGACCTGCTTCACACGAACCTTGTCCTTGACGGAGATAAACAAAGACGGTGCATAGGACATGAACTGCATTTCCGCCTCAATCAGCCGCTGGAAATCACGCATGGTGTTGGTCTCCTTCTGGATCAGATCCCACTTGTTCACCACGACGATAATTCCTTTTCCCGCTTCATGGGCCACACCTGCAATCTTCTTGTCCTGATCGGTGATTCCCTCGGACGCGTCAATCATCAGAAGGCAAACATCACATCGCTCGATGGCTGCCACCGCACGGATCACGCTGTACCGTTCGATGTCTTCGTTGACCTTACTTTTACGGCGGATTCCGGCCGTATCGATCAGGATATATTTTTCTCCATCCTTTTCAAATGGTGTGTCGATGGAATCCCGGGTCGTTCCTGCAATCGGGGAAACGATCACTCTGTTTTCTCCCAGCAGACAGTTGATAAGAGAGGATTTGCCCACATTCGGTTTCCCGATGACCGCAATTTTCGTCGCATCATCGTCCTCATCGTATTCCTCCTTCGGAAAACTGTGGACCACTTCATCCAGCACATCCCCGAAGCCCAGCATGTTGGCTGCGGAAATGGCCATGGGTTCCCCCAGTCCCAGCTCATAGAAGTCATAGAAATCCATGGACATTTTCGACGGTGCGTCAATTTTGTTCACAACCAGTATAACCTTTTTTCCGGTACGACGCAGCATGGTGGCGACCTCACGGTCCGCCGTGGTCAGTCCATCTTTTCCGTCGCACATAAAGATAATCACGTCTGCCATATCCATGGCAATCTGTGCCTGTTCACGCATCTGGGACAGGATGATATCTGCGCTGGAAGGCTCGATACCGCCTGTATCGATCAGTGCGAAGTGAATGCTGTTCCACTCTGCCTCTGCATAAATCCGGTCTCTGGTTA
>JAEDMR010000263.1 GCA_016302925.1 Bacillota bacterium | reverse complement strand
GGCCGCCGCCGTGATTGATGATGGCATCACTGCCCACCATGCCGTTAGGATTGGCGATGGCCTGACCGATTTCCTCTTCATTCATGACGAAGGCAACCGCCAGCATCTTCGGAAACTCTGCCCGGGCCTTACGGAAGATTTCCTCGGTGCAATATACATTTTTATACGGTTCATCGGTCAGCAGAATGCTGTCGTAATCCTTGCCCCAGCCTTCCAGGCAGCCATCTTCGAACACCGCAGAGCCGATCTCCGTGGAAAACGCATTGTACGGATAGGTATCGTAGTTCAGCTTCGGATTCTTTTCCATGGCGGCATTGATGCAGTCCAGGGATTCCTTCATGAAGCCCATGGCCGAACAGCTGCTCAGGTGAGAAATCTGGAATTTCTGCGGGATTTCTGCGGAAAATTTCACCATTTCCTCGATGGAATCGATGTTTTTCAGGCAGTCTTCCCGATAGTGGGCGGCAACCAGGTGATTGGGATCGTTGGAAGCCTTTACCGCAAACAGCATTTCTTCGTATGTAATGCCCGGGTCGTATTCAATCCCGAAGGAGATGCCCCAGGCACCTTCCGCCAGCTCTTTTTTCATCTCTTTCTGAATCTGCTCCATCTGAGCCTGGCTGGCTTTGTCATAGTGGCCCAGCCCCTGCTGGGTCCGGTACCAGTTGTAACCGGCCAGCATGATGTAGTTCACCGGGCTGCCGCCGTGTTCCTTCAGTATGTCTTTGAATTCCGCCAGAGTCTGGTACTGCACGCCGCAGTTTCCGCCCACCGCCGTGGTGACGCCCATGTCCAGCATCATTTCGGAAATCACGTAGTCCTTACCCTCCCGGGCAAAATTCTCTTCGTGCATATGGATGTCGATGAATCCCGGTGATACCACCTTTCCTGCCGCATCGATGATCTCTGCAGCTTCCGGCAGCGGTGCACCTTTCTTCGCCTCGCCGGTCGGATCCACCGGAGCACCGTCGTCCAACGGGGTGCCGTCGTCCAACGGCTCGGACAGCCAGACAATCTTACCGCCCTGGATTCCCACGTTCCTTTTCACCATTTTTCCTGCCCCAAAGTCCGGACAGGTTCCGTTTATAATCAGTAAATCAAGCATACAAATACCTCCTGAAGTGAGCCGTTACACTTTTCGACAGAAAAATTATACATGTTCTGTTCCGAAAAGTCAATGCGCGCCGCCGCGGCGGGGGATTGGGCCGGTCAACACCGGTCAAATAGACAAACCAGCGAAAAAAAATAGACATATTGTCTATTTTTTTCGGATATTTGTCTATATTTGCCTGAAAGACCCTAAAAAACTGCGCTTTATGTCTATGGCACCAGCCGGTTCCGGTCTCTTGGAAATGCGGATGCTTCGCGGATATTATCCAGCTCTAAAAGCTTCTGCACGATTCGCTCCAGGCCCAGACCGAAACCGCCGTGAGGCGGCAGGCCGTACTTGTGCATGGTCAGGTAGTTTTCAAAATCCGCCGGATCCATGCGCCGTTTCTTCATCTTGGCCACCTGCTGGTCATAGTCGTGAATTCTCTGACCGCCGGTGGTGATCTCCAGGCCGTAGAGCAGCAGGTCATAGCTCAGGGTGTACCGCGGATTTTCCGGATCATCCATAGCATAGAACGGACGCTTTACGCTTGGATAGTGGGTGACGAACACCAGCGGGCTGCCGGTCTCCTCCAGGAAGTACAGGCCCAGCCACTTCTCTTCTTCCGGCGCCAGATCCACCGGATCGGTGATCTTTTTTCCGGACTTCTGGGCGTACTGCTCCTTGGCATCGGCAAATTTGATCTGCGGCACCTTGTCCAGCTCCGGCAGCCGGCGGCCTGCCCCCAGCACCAGATCCAGCTCTGCCGCGTATTCCGTATTCAGCAGATGGAAGATGTACCGGAACATGCGGGTCTCCAGTTCCATCAGATCCTGGAAACTTTCGATGAAGCCCATCTCCAGATCCAGGCCCTGGAATTCCGTCAGGTGGCGCGGTGTGTTGGAGTTTTCACCGCGGACTACCGGTCCCACGGTGAAGA
>JAEDMR010000262.1 GCA_016302925.1 Bacillota bacterium | reverse complement strand
TAGGAGAAGATCAGCGCGAATACCACGCTGAACAGCACTGCTGCCCAGGTGGGAGCGGACATGCCGAAGATGGCGCCGATGGCAATTCCTGTGAAAGCGGAGTGTCCCAGCGCGTCAGAAAAGAAGCTCATGCGCCCTGTAACAATCATGGTGGACATGAGGCCAAACAGAGGCGCCATCATCAGCAGCGCCAGCAGGGCGTTCTTCATAAAGTCCCAGCGAAGCATTTCGATGGGAAGCATATCGCAGATCCAGTACCAGAGGCTCATATATTCCCTCCTTTCATATGGAAGGCCTGGGCAAATTCGGGAGAGCCTAAAACCGCATCCGGCTCGCCCTGAATCAAAATGCCCCGGTCGATAAGCACCACCTGATTAGCGTACCGGGGGAGCATGGAGAAGTCGTGGGTGGTCATAAGAATCGACAGGTCGTAGTTCTTTCGAATTTCGTCGAGCATGTCCATCAGGGTTCCCATACCCTCCACATCCACGCCGGACAGGGGTTCGTCCAGAATCAGAATGTTGGGCAGCGGCTCCAGAGCCAGTGCCAGAAGCACCCGCTGCAATTCGCCGCCGGACAGGGTGCCCACCCGCTTGTCAATCAGATCTTCTCCGTGAACCCGTTCCAGACATTCCAGAACCAGCGCCCGCATGGATTTGCTTAAGCCCAGAAAGGCAGGACGTTTACTCATACAGCAGGCGAACAGGTCGGCAACACTGACCGGGTCGCTGGGGTCGAAGGCGGGGCTTTGGGGCACATAGCCGATTCTGGGCTTTTTGCTCCGCTGTCCCGGTTCGGAGAAGGCGATGACGCCCTCATACTCCCGCTGGCCCAGAATGGCCTTTAAGAATGTGGATTTTCCTGCGCCGTTGGGGCCGATCAACGCTACCAGCTCGCCGCAGTGGACATGCAGATTGACATCAGACAGAATGCAGTCACTGCCGATTTTTACAGAAAGATTCTCCACCCGCAGGCAGCAGGAGTGCCCGCAGGAGCCGCCGTGCATATCCAGATTCATCCCAATGCCTCCTTGATGGTGTCGATATTATGGTACATGGCATCAAAATAACTGCTGCCCGACATGGCCATATCCAGTGAGAATACGCCGCAGCCGGTCTCCTGGGAAATGATGTCGGCGGCGGAGCTGCTGCCGCTGGTTTCTGTGAAGACGGCGGGAAGGGCGTTTTCTTCCACCAGTGTAATCAATTCGATCAAATCCCGGGCGGAGGCCTCGCTGCCGGATTCCTCTTCCACCGCCTTGACGATGGTCAGATCAAAGGCATCCGCGAAATAGGAAAAGCCGTCGTGGAAGGTGATCAGTTTCCGGCATTCCAGCTGCGATAATGTGTCCTCACCGTATTGCTGAAGAACCGTCAATTCATTCAGAAGCTGGCTGAGGTTGGTTTCGAAGGTCTGGGCATATTGGGGATACCGGGCAGACAGCCCATCGCAGATATTCCGGGACATGATTTTTGCGTTTTCCGGCGCGAGCCAGATATGAGGATCTTCCTCGTGATGATGGCCTTCTTCGTGATGATGTTCTTCCTCCTGTCCTTCCCCGCACAGCAGGGGGATTCCTTCGGAGGCATCAATGATGGAAGCGTTTGCCAGCAGATCGTCCAGAAAGTCCTCCAGCCCCGCGCCGGAGATGACAATGGTCTGGGCGGCTTCCGCGGCTATTACCTGCCGGACGTTGAGGGAGTAATCGTGCAGGCAGCTGACCTGCTCCGTTACCAGTCGGGTGACAGAAATGGGCGTTCCCGCACACATCCGGGAAGTAAATTCCCAGACGGGCAGGGTAGTGGCCGCAATCTGCGCCGGTGCCCCGGCGGAGGCGCAGCCGCACAGCAGAAACGAAAGAATCGCGGTGATGACGATTTTCATATATTTCATGGGAACACTCCAATACGGGAAGAATCACTTACCATCATTTTATCACAGTTTGTCAAGAAAAAAAGAGCCTGCGAAAGCACAGGCTCCTTTTCCGTTTATGTATGGTGAATTAGTGGTTCTCCATCCATTCCTTGACCTTGGT
>JAEDMR010000261.1 GCA_016302925.1 Bacillota bacterium | reverse complement strand
GAGACTACGGCAATGGGAGCAGCCTATCTGGCAGGACTGGCAGTGGGATACTGGAAAGATCTGGATGAGGTGAAGAAAAACTGGAGTATGGATCAGGTGTTTGAGCCGGAGATTACAGAAGAAGAACGAAAGAGCCGTCTGAAAGGATGGAATAAAGCGGTGAAATATGCCTATGGATGGGCAAGAGAATAAATAAAAGGGGTCGTTATAACGACCCCTTTAAACAGCTTCAGCCGGTGGCGTACTTGAATTTTTATCCCATATGTACGGTTACGTGATATTCTTTCTTTCCTTCTTCGAACGGAATCAGGCATCCTTCGAAGTCTTTTCCGTCTACGGTTACTTTCTGTACCCCTTTTTGTACGTGGTTTGGATTTACAACATCAATATAGTACATGGCATCGCGGAAGCGGCGGGTGAGTTTGAAGTCACCGAAATTTTCCGGAACGCAAGGATTGATGGTGAGTCCTTCGTAGGACGGCTGTACCCCTAAAATGGCCTGAGAAAGATTGCAGAATGTCCATGCTGCGGTTCCTGTCAGCCAGCTGTTTTTCGCTTCGCCGTGGAATTTGGCATCTGCACCGGCAACCATCTGAGAATATACGTATGGCTCCGTGCGATGGATTTCACTGATGTCTTCAATATAGGAAGGACAGGTCTTTTTGTAGATTTCAAACGCACGGTCACCGTGTCCGAGTACTGTTTCCGCAATGGAAACCCAAGGATTATTGTGGCAGAAAATACCTGCATTTTCCTTGTATCCAGGCGGATAGGAAGAAATTTCTCCAAGATTCAGGTAGTAATGGGTGTATGCAGGCTGAAGGATCATGACACCATATTTTGTATCCAGATGTTTCTTTACAGAAGCAAGAGCTTTTTCTGCCAGACCTTCTTTGACACCGATACCTGCCATAACACAGAAGCCCTGTGGCTCAATGAAGATTTTTCCTTCTTCACATTCGCTGGAACCGACTTTCTGTGACTGGGCATCGTAGGCACGAAGGAACCATTCTCCGTCCCAGCCGGATTTTAATACGGCATCGTACATGTCTGCTACGGCTTTTTCTGCCTGTTCTGCCAGATCTTCATGTCCGGAAAGACGGCTGATATCTGCAAATTCTTTTCCGTATTTTACAAACATACCGGCAATAAATACGGATTCAGCTACCGGACCTTCGGAAGGACCGGTTGTCTGGAAGGATTCACCCGGTTCTTTTGAGAAGCAGTTCAGATTCAGACAGTCATTCCAGTCGGCACGACCGATCAGCGGAAGATTGTGCGGTCCAAGGTGTGTACATGTATAAGTAAAGGAACGACGCAGATGCTCGAAAAGGGTATCTGCTTTTTCTTTCTGATTATCAAAGTCTACCATTTCATCCAGAATGGAGAAATCGCCGGTTTCTTTCAGGTAAGCGGATACAGCGGCGATCAGCCACAGCGGGTCATCGTTAAATCCGCTTCCGATATCCAGATTTCCTTTTTTGGTAAGCGGCTGATACTGATGATATGCGCTTCCGTCTTCAAACTGGGTGGCTGCAATATCCAGAATACGTTCTCTGGCTCTTTCCGGAATCAGATGCACAAATCCAAGAAGATCCTGACAGGAATCGCGGAATCCCATACCGCGTCCGGTTCCTGATTCGTAGTAAGAAGCGGAACGGGACATATTGAAAGTGATCATACACTGATACTGGTTCCAGATATTTGCCATACGGTTTACATGCGGATCGTTACTTTCTACTGTGTAGCGGGAAAGAAGCTGATCCCAGTAAGCATGCAGATCTTCAAAAGCTTTTGTTACCTGTTCTTCTGTGGAGAAACGGTCAAGGAGCTTATGAGCAGGAGCTTTATTGATGACATTCGGAGCGATATATTTTTCTGCCTCCGGATTTTCACAGTAACCGAGAATAAAAATCAATTCTCTGGATTCGCCCGGTTTTAATGTGATGTCAATCTGATGGCTGGCAATCGGATACCATCCGCTTGCTACGGAACCTGTACAATGTCCGTTCTTTACTGCATCAGGGAAAGCGTTGCCATTGCC
>JAEDMR010000260.1 GCA_016302925.1 Bacillota bacterium | reverse complement strand
GCCCGGGAAGCGTTGCCGCAAAACTCCAGCCCGCACATCTCCATGCTGCCGTCGATAACCCCGGCGGACGGATTTTGCGAAGAAAAGGAATCGGACAGTATGAACGCTACTTGCTCGGCGCCGTAGTCTTCATCGGCCAGCAGCTGTCCGGCCACCTGCTGATAATGCCTTCGTTCCACCGGCGTGCGGACGAAAATGGTGATGTTGCCTGACGGATCTGCGATTTGTATGTCAAGTTTTTTATGCATGGTCATCCTCCACAGTGTTTTTCTTTGCCGCCTGCATGGCTTCATCCAGCTGCCGTGCAAAGGCACGGGCCTGTGCCGTCACGTCCTCTGTCATGAAGTCTTCTCCGTATTTCCTCTGACGGGCGGCGGTCATGCCCGCGTAAACCAGTTTCGAATGCTTGCAGTAGCGGCGGATGCCTTCGTCCAGCAGGTCCACGGCCTTCTCCGGCGGATAGCTGCAGGTTGCCAGCAGCGCCACAGGCTTTCCCTCCCACAGAGACGGGCCCCAGGTCTCGCCGTAGTATTTGTTCATGCCGTAAACCAGCCGGTCCAGCGCAGCCTTCAGCGGCGGCGTGCAGTAAAGAGAATAGATCGGCGTGGCCAGCAGCAGAAGATCGCAGTCCAGCACCGCATTGAAAATCTCCTGCATGTCATCCTGATACACGCAGCCAAACTTGCTCCAGTCCTTCTGGCAATGGCGGCATGCGATGCATGGCTCGATATGCTTTTCATAGAGGGCGAATTCCGTCCAGGTATGGCCCATTTTTTTCAGTTCGTCTTTCACAGGTGCAAGAAGCGCCGCTGTATTTCCCTTCGGACGCGGACTTCCCATCAAAATGCAGATATTCATTCTTGTCTCTCCTTGTCAGATGGTTTCAACGGTCCTATTTTACCATTTTTTGTCGGCATATTCAATGGGCGACGCGGAACCTGCACACTTTTTTCATGGGCTTAACACGGTTTTTTCGCAATTCATCTTGCACTTCCGGCCTCTTTGTGGTATTCTATTATGGCTGATTTAATCAGCAAAGCAGCATCAATCAAAGGTGCCCTTCAGCAAGGCGCCGAACGTGGAGATCGGGGAGATGTACCCAAGTGGTTCAAGGGACCGCACTCGAAATGCGGCAGACCGGGTGACCGGTGCGTGGGTTCGAATCCCACCATCTCCGCCACAAAAGAACACCTGCGAAGTCGCTCTCGCAGGTGTTTTTGTGTTTTTTGGTGATTGGCTGAAGCAGGATTCCTATCTAGGCTTGTTCTTCTCACCCTGCTTCAGATCCCGCAGCGTCATCAGCTGCAGCGGAATCGCCGCAGAAAAGGTCAGTAAATCTGAGATAGGCTGTGCCGCCTGCACGCCAAGCATACCGAGGACAGGAGTCAGAAGCAGCAGCGCAGGCACCAGGAAGAGACCCTGCCGTGCAACCGCCAGGAACGTGGCAGGACCCGTGCGGTTGATGGTCTGCAGCATCATGTTGCTGGCCACAATCCAGCTGGACAGCGGGAAGGTCAGACATTGAAGCCGCAGGGCCAGTGTACCGAACTCAATGACATCGGGATCATCACGGAACAGCGCCACCAGATGCGGTGCCAGTGCGATGCCCAGGCAGGCAAATACAATCAGAAATACCGTCGCCGTTCTGACACAGTACCAGAACCCTTCCCGAACCCGGTGCCACAGACCGGCACCGTAGTTGAAGCCGCACACCGGCTGGAAGCCCTGTCCGAACCCCACTAGAGTAGAGCCAGCCGTCATCATGATCCGGTTTACCACCGTCATGGCTGCGATAGCCGCATCACCGTAAAGTCCGGCAGAATGGTTGAGCACAATGGCACCCACCGATGCCAGACCCTGCCTTCCCAGAGAAGGCAGACCGCCACGGATAATCTCAATCAGATACTCCTTTGTGATTCGGAACCGGTCGAAGCGAATGGCGATATTTCCACCCCGCCTGCACTGGATCAGCAGCACGCAGAAGCTGACAAACTGGCTGAAAATCGTCGCAATGGCCGCCCCGGAAACGCCCAGTCCCAATCCAAAG
>JAEDMR010000067.1 GCA_016302925.1 Bacillota bacterium | reverse complement strand
GGCGAAACCGACGAATTCATCCTGCCCACCGTCTGCGGCAGAGCCGGGGAAAAAGCCGGAAATCACGCCGAAGCATGCATCGGGGAAAACACCGGGCGTGAGGATTTTGCGAAGAAAGGATATGTGGGTGACGGAGATTCCATCGTCATGTTCAACTTCCGCCCGGACCGTGCCCGGGAACTGACCCGTGCCTTCGTGGATCCGGATTTTGACGGGTTTGAACGTAAAAAGACGATACACGATTTGTGCTATGTCTGCATGACCCAGTACGACGCAGAGATGCCGAATGTGGAAGTGGCCTTCCCGCCGCGCCGGCTGGAAAACACTCTAGGCGAATACATTTCCGGGCTTGGGCTTCATCAGCTTCGCATCGCGGAAACCGAAAAGTACGCCCATGTGACCTTCTTCTTCAACGGCGGCGTGGAGGAACCCAATCCGCTGGAAGACCGGATTTTGATTCCTTCCCCGAAGGTGGCCACCTACGACCTGCAGCCGGAGATGAGCGCGGTGACAGTGACAGAAAAGGTGCTGGAAGAGATCGCATCGCCTAAATACGATGTGATCATTCTCAACTTCGCCAACGCGGACATGGTGGGACATACGGGTGTCTTTGATGCGGCAGTTCAGGCAGTGGAAACGCTGGATACCTGCGTGGGACGCATCGAAAAAGCAGTCCTTGCAGCGGGCGGACAGATTCTCTTGACGGCAGATCACGGAAATGCCGATGAAATGCTGGACGAGGCAGGCAATGTGGTGACGGCCCACTCCACCAACCCGGTACCTCTGGTACATATCGCTGACAAGCCGGTGGCCGGATTCCGGGCAGGCGGCAAGCTGGCCGATATCGCTCCGACCCTGCTCCATCTGATGGACCTGCCGGTACCGCCGGAAATGACGGGAGAGTGCCTGATCGAGGAATAATAGTGAATATGCATAGAATACAGAAGGATCGGACGCCGTCAGAGCTTCCGATTCTTTTTTGCAAGCAAAAAGGGACGCCAATCGGATCGATTTATCTCGATTGGCGCCCCCTTGGCCTTGCGGAAACCGGAAGCCTCACCAGACAGACCCTGAAAAGCGCCGGAAACACACAGCGCACGAAAAAAGGGACCGCCGCCGCAGCCCCAATCGTCTCAACTCCCTTACAGGAACTTCTTCAGATATTTCAGCGTTCTCACCATCTGGGAAACGTAGCTGTTTTCGTTATCGTACCAGGCAACCACACGTACTTCATAAATGTGGGTGCCGCATTTCTGCGCCAGCGTCTGGGTGGCATCAAACAGCGAGCCGTAAGTCATGCCGATGATGTCGCTGGAAACCAGCTCTTCTTCCGTATAGCCGTAGGATTCATTGGCGGCAGCCTTCATGGCCTCGTTGATGCCTTCCACGGATACGGTATCCGTCATATCCTTCAGGGTAGCGTCCAGGATGGTGATGGAACCGGATGGAACAGGAACACGCTGTGCGGAACCGATCAGCTTGCCGTCCAGTTCCGGAATAACCAGACCGATGGCCTTGGCTGCACCGGTGCTGTTTGGAACGATGTTGATGGCGCCGGCTCTTGCTCTTCTCTTGTCGCCCTTTCTGTGCGGTCCGTCCAGAATCATCTGATCGCCGGTGTATGCGTGAATCGTGGTCATGAAGCCGGTACGCACCTCACGATAATTGTTCAGAGCCTTGGCCATCGGTGCCAGACAGTTAGTGGTGCAGGACGCAGCGGAAATCACATTGTCCTCTGCCGTCAGGGTTTCATGGTTGGTGCCGTAAACGATGGTCTTCAGGTCGCTGCCTGCAGGTGCAGAAATCAGGACCTTCCTGGCGCCGGCACGGATATGCGCCTCGGATTTGGCCTTGGAGCAGAAGAATCCGGTACATTCCAGAACGATATCGATACCCATTTCCTTCCACGGGAGATTTTCCGGATCCTTTTCCGATAATACAACGATTCTCTTTCCATCCACCGTGATGGAATTTTCATCGTTGGTTACGGTGTGGCCTTTGTAGCCGCCCTGCACGCTGTCATACTTCAGTAGATGCGCCAGCATGTCCGGGCTGGTCAGGTCGTTGATCGCCGCCACTTCCATGGAGTCATCTTCAAAGATCTGGCGGAATGCCAGCCGCCCGATTCTTCCGAATCCGTTAATCGCAATTTTTGTTGTCATGATAGTCTCCTCCTATATATTATTCTGTTCACCTTTTCTCCAAATCTCCGATTTTATTTTATATGCTTTTCAGATATTTTTCAACCTCTTCTGCAGTTTTCATCTGAAAAACATCCTCTGCGATTTTTTCTGCTTTTTCCCCAGTCCATTTTCCGATCTGGGCCCGTGTCTGCAGTACCGCGGAAGGGTTCACGCTGAATTCATCCAGGCCGAATGCAAGAAGCAGAGGCGTCAGCAGCGGATCTGCCGCGGCCTCCCCGCACATACCCACAGGAATTCCCGCTTTCTTTCCACACGCAATGATATGCCGGACAGAACGCAGCACCGCAGGGTGCATTGGGCGGTTGAGATAACCGACCTTTGGATTTCCCCGGTCTGCTGCCATGGTATACTGCACCAGATCGTTGGTACCGATGCTGAAAAAATCGCTTTCTTCCGCCAGCAGGTCCGCAATCTGACAGGCCGCAGGTGTTTCTACCATGATGCCCACCTTTAACTCTTTATTATACGGGATTCCCTGACCATCAAGCTGGCACATGATTTTCTTTACCAGGCTCTTTACGCTGCGTACTTCCTCCACGCAGGTTACCAGCGGAATCATAATCATCAGGTTGCCAAATGCACTGGCTCGAATCATTGCCCGCAGCTGCGTTTCATACAGCTGCACGTTTTTCAGGCAGAAGCGCACTGCACGGAAGCCCAGGAACGGGTTTTCTTCTTTTTCCATGTGCAGATACGGGATTTGCTTGTCTCCGCCTACGTCCAAGGTCCGGACAATCACAGGTTTCCCCGCAAAACACTCCGCCGCTGTTTTATATGCCTGGAACTGGGTTTCTTCATCCGGCATGGTGCTTTTTTCTGTAAACAGAAATTCCGTTCGAAACAGGCCGATGCCTTCACCGCCCTTTTCCAGTGCCGCAGCCGCTTCCTCCGGCGTTCCGATGTTGCAAAAGACCTCTTTCTTCTGTCCATCCGCCATCTTTGTCTGTCTGTTGCGGAAGATTTCCAGCTGTGCCTTTCGCTCCAGTTCTTCTTTCTGCCGCGTCTGGTAATGCTCCAGCTCCGTCTGTCCGGGATTTGGAATCACTTTGCCATCCATACCGTCCACCACCAGCAGATCCCCCTGTTTCACAGAGCGCAGAAGTCCTTCAGCGCTGTAAACTGCAGGAAGTTCCATGGACCGTGCCAGAATGGCAGAGTGTGCGGTGTTTCCGCCTTTTTCCGCTGCGATTGCAGAAAGGTTTTTTCGATTCACCTCCGCAAGCATGGAGGGCGTCACCTCTTCTGCTACCAGCACCGAGCCCTCCGGAATATCCCCCAGCGGCGCTGGTTCAGTTCCGGTCAGAATCTGCAGCATACGTCTTCGGATATCCCGCACATCTGCCGCCCTCTGCCGCATCAGCTCATCTTCCGTCTGCATGAAAATGCTTTCAAACATGCTGAGAGCTGCATAGCAGGCATCCTCCGCACATTTACCGCCTGCAATCTGTTCTTCCATCTGGGAAATCAGAAACGGATCTGCCAGCATGGCAATATGCCCGCGAAGAATCTCTGCCTGGCTGCTGTCGGAAGTCCGACTGGCATCCTCCGCCTGCTCGATGGATTTTGCGAGATGCTCCGTCTTTTCATTGAAACGCTGCAGCGCATGATGCAGCCGATCTTTCTCTGCATTGGGATCCACGGCTTTTTCCGGATTCCACACAGGCTCCCCGGCGTCTGCCAGAACGACTCTGCCGATTCCAATCCCCTGAGAAACAGGAATACCTTTTATCATCGCTTTCACCTCGTATCTCAGCTTATCACGTTTATTTTTCGCCGAATCCCGCTTCAAACATGGAAACGGCTGCCTTCAGCGCTTCCTCCTCATCCGGGCCGTCGCAGACGATCCGGATTTCCGCTCCGCATTTTATGCAGGCTGCCATAAGATGCATCACGCTTTTGGCATTGACGCTGGTCTGGTTATGCTCGATCGATACATTACATCCGTATTTGCCCATGGCCGCGGCAAGTGCACTTGCCGGCCGCATGTGAAGACCTTCTGCGTTGATCACCTTAATTTCCTTTGATACCATTTTACCCTCCATATCTCCATACGATTTTACCGATTACTGTGCCTTCCCGGCGTGGGATTTTTTCAGAATTCCCAGCAGAATCATTCCCACCAGGGAACCAACTGCAAGGGCCAGAAGATAACCGCCCACGTTTCCTACGACCGGGAAAACGAAGATACCGCCGTGAGGTGCTCTAAGGGTACAGTTCATAGCCATAGAGATACCGCCTGCCACTGCAGAACCTGCCACGCATGCCGGAATGACACGGAACGGATCCGATGCGGCAAACGGAATGGCGCCCTCCGTAATGAAGCACAGTCCCATGATATAGTTTACCATACCTGCTTTGCGTTCTTCCACAGTAAATTTACTTTTGAAAAAGGTAGTTGCCAGTGCGATGGCAATCGGAGGAACCATACCACCGATCATTACGGCTGCCATCACATTGAATCCACCGGAAGCGATGGCTGCAGTACCGAATACATACGCTGCCTTGTTGAAAGGACCACCCATATCGATGGCCATCATCCCGGCAAGGATACAGCCCAGAAGGATCTGACTGGTGCTTCCCATGGAATTGAGTCCGTTGGAAATTGCCTGATTCAGGACACCAACAAACGGATTGATCAGGCACATGAATGCACCGATGAGTATCGTGCCCAGCAGCGGAAGAATCAGAACAGGCATCATGCTTTCCAGACTGGACGGCAGGAAACGGAACAGCCGCTTCAGTCCCAGAACGATGAATCCGCCTGCGAAGCCCGCAATCAGCGCGCCGATAAAGCCGGATACCGCCGCCGGATCACCGCCCACATTGGCAAAGGTGCATCCCATGGTTGCAATGGAACCTCCCACAAAACCGACAGCCAGACCCGGCCGGTCAGCGATACTTCTTGCAATGTATCCTGCCAGTACCGGCATCATGAAGCCGAAGGCCACGCCGCCGATGGTCTTGAAGAAGGCTGCGGCCGCTGTATAGGTGCCGAAATTACCGTCTCTCGGTGCATCGGCTATCGTATCGATGAGAAAAGCCAGGGCAATCATGATGCCGCCGCCGATGACAAACGGAAGCATATAGGATACACCATTCATCAGATGCTTGTAGATCTGATGTCCGACGCTTTCTTTTCCGATCGAAGTCGCGTCTGTGGTTTTTTCTCCCTCGTAATGATAAATCGGTGCCTTCCCTTCCAAGATCATGTTGATCAGTTCTTCCGGCTTGTTGATGCCTGCGGACACATTGGTTTTATAGACCGGTTTCCCGTCAAAACGTACCATCTCCACGTTTTTGTCTGCAGCAATAATGATACCGTCCGCTTCCTCGATTTCTTCCGGCGTCAGCACGTTTTTCGCTCCGCCGGAGCCGTTGGTTTCTGCCTTCAGGAAGACGCCCATTTCCTTCGCTTTCTTTTCCAGGGCTTCTGCCGCCATGAAGGTATGTGCAATTCCTGTCGGGCAGGCGGTAACTGCCAGAATACGGACAGTCTTCTTCTCCTGCCCGGTCGGATTCTGATCCTGCTGCTTCACTGCGGCAGCCGGCTCTGCTTCCTTCATATACCGCTCCTTCTCCTTTTCATCGATGGCCTCCAGGAATTCCTCCGGTGTGTCTGCATCCATCAGCTTCTGGCGCAGATCCATATCCATCAGCAGGATCATCAGCCGCGAAAGGACTTCAAGATGTAAATCCCCATCCTTTGGTGCTGCAATCATGAACACAAGATTGGATGGTTTGCCGTCCGGCGCCTGATAATCCACGCCCTCCGGCAGAGAAATGGCTGCAAGACCTGCCTGTCTGACCGCATCACTTTTCGCATGCGGAATGGCGATGCCGTCGCCGATGGCTGTGGTTCCGGAAGCTTCTCTTGCCAGAATGCTTTCCTTGTACGCTTCCCTGTCGTTCAGATTTCCGGCCTTTTCGTGAAGGCTGATCAGCAGATCGATGGCTTCCTCTCGGGACGCCACCTGTGTCCTGGTAATGATGGACTCTTTTTTCAGTAAATCAGTAATCTTCATCGGTTTATTCTCCTTTCACATGGTTCAATTCCTGATAGAATTCCATTACCTTATCCCTGGTTGCCAGATCATCGGAGCAGGCTGTGGCAGATCCTGCCGCAGTACCCATTTCCAATGCATATTGATAGTCTTTTTTTTCCAGATAGCCTGCCAGAAAGCCTGCAACCATGGAGTCCCCTGCACCCACGGTGTTTTTTGCTTTCTGCGGGATTGCCTTCATCCGGTACTCCCTGCCGTCTTCGCAAAGCAGATAGGCTCCGTCTTTTCCCAGCGAAACCAGCACGTTCTGTGCGCCCAGTGCTTGCAGTCTGCCGGCGTCCTCCCTCAGATCGTCATCTGTTTTTATTTTCTGTCCTGCCAGTTCTTCCAGCTCAGCCAGATTCGGCTTGACGAAAAACGGCCGGAATTTCAGCACCTTCTTCAGCAGCTGTCCGGCAGCATCCACCACATACCTGACATTCCTGCCTTCCAGTCTGCCGAGAATCACCTCGTAGATATTATCCGGCAGGGTATTCGGTACGCTTCCGGAGATCACCAGAATATCCTCCTGTTTTAAATCATCCAGTTTGACCAGAAGTTCTTCCAGCTTATCCGGTGTGATTGCTGCTCCCTGGGTATTGATTTCCGTTTCACGGTCTGTCTTTAATTTGATGTTGATACGGGTGATTCCATCCTCCAGGTGGATAAAATCAGTATGGATTCCCTTTTTCTTCAGCCCCTGCTCCAGTTCCCTTCCGGTGAAACCAGCCACAAATCCCAGTGCGGTATTCTCAATTCCCAACCGGGTCAGAATGGTGGAAACATTGATGCCCTTTCCGCCATAATAGTAGTTTTCTCTCAGAGAACGGTTGGTGGCTCCCGGTTCCATGTGATCCAGATAAACCACATAATCAATGGCCGGACTAAAGGTCAGCGTGTATATCATCCTGTTTCACCTCCTTTATAACGGTATGCTGCCGGTATATCGGATTCGGCAGCCGATCGGTGAGGATACAGGCTTCATCCAGATCGGCGAAGGTCACCGGCAGAACCTTTCCGAATTTCGAGCTGTCCGCCAGAACGAAGCATTCCTCCGACTGCTTCATGACGGCTGTCTTCACTGCTGCCTCACTGATATCCGGTGTGGTGAAGCCCCGCTCCGCGTCCACACCATTGGCACCCATAAAGCATTTCGTGAAATTGTATTGACGGATCGTATCAATGGCAGGAATCCCGACAACCGCTTCTGTAGACGGCCGAAGCAGTCCGCCGATCATATATACAGAAAACCCCCTCTGAATCAGCTTCTTGGCATGGGTGATTCCATTGGTCACATATGTAGCATTTTTCTTTTCCAGATAGTCGATGATCTTTTCTGTCGTTGTTCCTGCATCCAGAAATATGAAATCATTGTCCCCGATCAGTGATGCAGCATATCTGGCGATGCACTCTTTTTCTTCTGTATTGATCAGATTTCTGGATGCCACATCCGCTTCTGTGCTGACTGTTTCCCGGCTGAGGGAAACCGCGCCGCCAAACACCTTTTTCAGCTTTCCCATCTGATCCAGCTCATTGATATCCCGGCGAATGGTGGATTCGCTGATCCCCATTTCCTTCGCCAGTTCCGTTACCTTGACAGCATGCTTCACTTTCAGTTGGTTCAATATCTTACGATGTCGTTCATTCTGTAACATGGTCTATCCTCCTAATGGCTATAGTATAGCACATATTCAATCAAAGTCAATCATTATTTTACGCAATTTTAATCAAATTATTCAAAAATCATTCAAAATCTTTCATTTTGTGCTTGACCTTCTGCTTGCTGCGGTGTATAATGAGGAAAAATTAACAAAATAAAAAACACACAGGAGGCAAAAAACATGGCACTCATTACGACCAGAGAAATGTTTGCAAAAGCATTGAACGATGATTATGCCATCGGGGCATTCAATGTAAATAATATGGAAATTATTCAGGGTATTGTGGATGCTGCGAAGGAAGAGCAGGCTCCGCTGATTCTGCAGGTATCTGCAGGAGCAAGGAAATACGCCAGACCTGCCTATCTGATAAACCTGGTGAAAGCCGCTGCAGAAGACAGCGGTCTGGATCTGGTGCTTCATCTTGACCACGGTGAAGATTTCGACATCTGTAAGAAATGTGTGGATGACGGATTTACCTCTGTCATGATCGACGGTTCCAAGCATCCGTTTGAAGAAAATATCCGCATAACGAAAGAAGTGGTTGAATACGCTCACGCTCACGGCGTTGTGGTGGAAGCCGAACTGGGAAGACTGGCCGGTGTGGAAGATGCCGTTCAGGTAGATGCCCGCTCCGCCACGTTTACAGATCCGGACGAAGCTGCGGAATTCGTAGAAAGAACCGGTGTGGACTCTCTGGCCATTGCCATCGGAACCAGCCACGGTGCCTATAAATTTAAAGGGGAACCTTACCTGGACTTTGAACGTCTGAAGACCATCCACAAACTGCTTCCGGAAACACCGCTGGTGCTTCACGGTGCATCCTCCGTACTTCAGGAGTTTGTTTCCAAGTGCAACCAGTACGGTGGTCAAGTCGGCGGCGCCCAGGGCGTTCCTGAGGATATGATTCACGAAGCGGTGAAGTACGGAATCTGTAAGGTGAATGTGGATACGGACCTTCGCCTTGCCATGACTGCGGAAATCCGTAAATATCTGACCGAGCATCCGGAAGAATTCGATCCGCGGAAATACATGAGCCCTGCCAGAGACGCCATCAAGTCCATGGTGCAGCATAAGCTGAAAGATATGCTGAATGCCTCCGGCAGACTGTAAAATTCATCAAGCCATTACCCAACTCCTTACCCATATAAAAAGGGCTGCGCATGAACGGAAAATAACCGTTTCGTGCGACAGCCCTTTTTCATGTCTTAACCCAATGCAGGTGTATATGCTTTTATGATGGCTTCTGCCACCCGGATACCGTCCACGGCGGCCGAGGTGATGCCACCGGCATAGCCGGCCCCCTCCCCGCAAGGGTACAGGCCGCCGGCTGCAGATTCATATGTTTCTCCTCGAAGGATACGCACCGGTGAGGAACTGCGGGTCTCCACCGCCGTCATCACCGCATCCTCTGCATCGAAGCCGTGAAGCTTCCTGCCCAGCTGGGGCATGGCTTCCCGGAAGGCTGCCACGGCAAACGGCGGCAGGCATTCTTCCACCTCCGGTGCCAGACCGTCCCGCAACCTGCCCCAGGTGGTCTGCGGCGAGCTGTAAGGTTTACCGTCGGGATTCTGCTTTCGCCCTGCCTCGAAGGCCAGACGCTCATACTTTTCCTGAAACGCCACGCCGGCCAGAACATGGCTGCTGCCGAAGTCACTGGTCCGCACATCGCAGAGAAGTGCGCTGTTGGCTATGCCGCTGTCCCGATCATGATAGCTCATGCCGTTGATCACCACACCGCCCTCCTGGGAGGATGCGACAATCACCTGACCGCCCGGGCACATACAAAAGGTGTAGACGCCCCGGCCTTCTGCCGGTCCGTCGTCAGCACAGCGGTAATTGATCTTGTATTCGGCCGGCGGCAGCCCCAGCTGCTGCCCCGGCCGTCCGTACTGGGAAATGTCAATGAGATCCTGCGGATGCTCGATCC
>JAEDMR010000259.1 GCA_016302925.1 Bacillota bacterium | reverse complement strand
CCGCACCTGCAGGAGAGCCGAGCAGAAACGCTTTGCCGGCAAGGGCAAGCACCACAATCACCAGAGCCGCCGCAATACTCCCAAGCATCACGCCTCTTGTTCGTTTCCTGGTTTTTTTCAGGAAATCAATTTCCTTCCGCTCCTGCAATTCGGTCGTGCTTTCCGGTGTACCGTCCGGCTGCCGCATATGTTCCAGCACCTTTCTGCACTTTTCACACCCTTCTACATGCTCCTCCACCACACGGCTCGTCACCGGGCTGGTCAGCCCGTCGATATAGGAAGGCATCAAATCCTGTATCACTTCGCATGGAATCTTATTCATCCTCCGTCAGCTCCTTTCTCAAACGCTCTTTCCCCCTGTAAAACGTCACCCGCGCCCAGTTCTCCGTCTTTCCCATGATCTCCCCGATCTCGCGGAAGGACAGGTTGCTGAAAATCCGCAGGTACAGCACTTCCCGGACGGGTTCCGGGCAGAAATGCAGCCGCCGCATCAGGTCTACTCTCTCTTCTTTTCCCAGCAAAATCTCCTCGCCCGACGATTCTCTTTCTGTCAGGGTTCTGTGCGTGCCCCGTGCTTCGTCTTCCTCCAGAGATTCTGTTTGGGGATTTTTTCTCCGCCATGCGGACAGCTGGTGTTTGGCGATGGCGCAAAGCCATGTGGAAATACTGCAGCTGCCGTCATACCTTCCAATGCTTTTCACCGCCTGATAGAAGGTTTCCTGGGTCAGTTCCTCGGCAAGCTGACTGTTTCGCGTCATGGACAGCAGATATTTGTAGACCGTCTGCGCATATTTCTGGTATATTTCTTCCATCTTCTTTTTTTCATCTTGTGACCGCATTTCTTTCACCTCCTCTCATCCCTTCTGTATGGTTCATGCTGCTTTATTGTGTTTCGTTACAGCTGTTCGGAGTTTTTTTGAAAGATTACAGTCCTGCTGCCAGATGAAGTGCGAGCTGAAAACACTTCACCTGCATTTCTTTTTCGCCGCTGGTGCCCAGCAGTTCGTTTTTCCATTCTTCCTGTTCCAGACAGTCGCTGGCAAAGAGAAAGTTGTACAGGGAAAGTCCATGATAGTCGCACACGGCCTGTATGCCTGCCGCTTCCATTTCCACGGAAATACATCCCTCCTGTCTGCGTTTTTCTGCATTTCCAGCAGTTTCCCGGTAGAGTCCGTCCGTCGTCCAGGTTTTCCCGGTGATATAAGACACACCCTGTTTCTCGAAAAATGCAGCAACCGTTTCCCAGTGTTTCATTTCTATGTAGTCTGAGGCAGGCACATAATGATAGGAAACGCCCTCATCCCGGTAAGCTGCCGTTGGCACCATCAGTTTGCCGTCGGTGCTGCTCCGGTCCAGCGTTCCGCTGGATCCGAAGAGAATATATTTCTTTGCACCGGTCAGGCATCTGGCTTCTTCCAGACATGCAGCCGCAGCAGCCGCGGAGATCATCGTCATATAGAAACAGATTTCTTTACCCATCCATTCTGTCCGATAGATGGGATATCGATAACCGGTGGAACTGATTTCCGCAACCCGTTCACAGTGCAGGTGTTCTAGGGCCCACTGGACTGCCTTATAGGAAAAAGTGATGATACACACATCACTTTTCTTTTCCCGCGTTCCATATAATGCCTCCGGTGTCAGCAGAGGCTTCGTCGCATTGTCAAAAGTAGTCTGAATCATGAAACTTTCCTTTATTTTACCACCTGATAAATTTCATGGAGCATGGTCAGCACTGCGTAATTCCGGTTCCATTTGCGGCTGGAATTATGGCGCTGTACTTGCGTTACCTTCGTCTGCCCTTGATAAGTCAGACCAATATATATCAAACCGACCGGCTTGCCTTCTGACGGGTCCGGTCCTGCCACGCCGGTAACGGAAACGCAGAGATCCGAGCCTGTTTTCTTCGCCAGTCCTTCTGCCATTTCTGCAGCCGTCTCCTCACTGACAGCACCGTAAGCATCCAGCGTCGCAGCAGACACCCCCAGCTCCTCCATCTTTGCCCGGTTGGTATAGGTTACAATCCCCCGCTCGAAAACCGCAGAAATCCC
>JAEDMR010000066.1 GCA_016302925.1 Bacillota bacterium | reverse complement strand
AGAATTGCCATATCGCTCTGAACAGCGGGCTGCTGGGAATCGACCGGTGTGTGGATATCCTGGTTTCCTTGTATTAGTCTCGCCGTAAGTCATAAAAAGAGCTGCAGGGGGAAGGATTCTGTCAGACATCTTCTTCCTGCAGCTCTGTTTTTATTTATTTTTCTTCCATCACGCTCATATACGCCGGGCGGATGATCTTATCCATGCAGATCAGTTCTTCAATCCGGTGGGCACTCCAGCCCACGATCCGGGCAACGGCGAACATGGCCGTATACAGTTCCACCGGGATGCCCAGCATATCGTACACAAATCCGCTGTAAAAGTCCACGTTGGGACTGGCGCCCTTATAGATCCTGCGATGCCGGCTGATGACCGCCGGCGCCAGTTCCTCCACATAATGCTTGAAGATTCTCTCCCGCGGATCGGACAGGGAATAGATCGCATGGCCCATGCCGTAAATCAGTCCCTTGCCGTCGAAGACCTTTTCCTCCGCCATGCTCCATATGCAGGATCAGAGCCGTATCCAGCACCTTGGCTTCCGTCGGTGCCTTCATGATCACATCTCTGGTAAAATTTGTGGGCAGCGTTCTGCAGTTTCCCACATAGCTGCGAAATTCCTCTTCCTGCTTCGGATCCGGCATTTCACCCATCAGCAGCAGATAGGCGATCTTTTCAAATCCCAGCTCTTCATCACCCAGATTCCCAATCAGATCTTCCACCCGGTATCCCCGGTACCAGAGCTGACCATCACATGGTACTTTCTCTCCATTTTCTATCTTTGAAGATGTGATTTTCGAAATTTTCGTCAGGCCTGTCAGCACACCGTTTCCTTTTTCAGCCCGTTTTTTCTCACAGATGGGTTCTTCGGAAGTTTCTCGAAAAATTCGCCTCATCAAACTCATCAATGCTTCGGGTAAGCCGCTTCAGCATCCATTCCCGGTCTCTGCCGATATAGCCGGAAACCGGCGTGGAATTCAGAACATGGCTCGCCCAGAAGTGCAGTTCCGGCAGCTGAATGTTTTCCAGCGCGATCTTTTCTTCTATGAGATTTTCCTTTTCACCGGCTTCCGTAAACCGCCCTGCCTTCACATCCTCTTCCAGCTCCGTACCCGGAAAAACCGTCAAAGTGGTGAACCTTGCCATGTCCGGCCGGATCTCGTTGATCAGATTTGCCGCTGCCAGTCCGCTTTCTTCTCCGCGTCCCTTCCCTGCGGCACCCAGCATGAACAGCGCCCGGTGATGGATTCCTACGCAGTTCAGACGGTTTGCCTGCTGGATACTATCTGCAAGGGACGTCCCCTTGTTCATAAACTGCAGCACATCATCCAGCCCGGTTTCATAGCCGATATACAGGTCATTGACCCCCAGCTTCTTCAGCCGCTCCAGATCCGCATCCGATTTGGTCTGAATGCTGCGAACTGCCGCATACATGCTGAAAACTTCGATTTCCGGCAGATAGCGGCGAATGAATTCCAGCTTTTCTTCCAGTCTGTCCGCCGACAAAGAAAACACATCGCCATCCATGAGAAATACCCGGCGGTGGGGCCGTCCATAAATCTCGCAGACCCGTTTTTCCTCCTGCAGATTTTGCAGCAAGATATCCTCATCGATCATATGAAACTTCTTATCCCGGTACATGCTGCAAAACCGGCATGCATTATGGGTGCACCCTGCCGTCACCTGCAGCAGATAGGTGTTGGCCTCTGCCGGCGGCCGGTACAGCGTTCCTTCGGTTATCATTTCTCATTCTCCCTCACTTCTTCGCAAAATCGTTCGTCATATGCTTTCACTGCTTCACGGTTTTTTTCATCGTCGTAAATGTCTGACTCGTAATATTTCCCACCTCTCGCCTGCGACAGGTAGCCCTCCTGCAGCTCCATTGCCATAAACGCCGGATAATTGGCTCCATTGCAGTCCGTGATTCCAAACTTTGCTGCTTCCACAAATCCAAACTGCGGGTAATACTCGGGCCTCCCGAAGAACAGAATTGCACCAAATCCCAGTTTTTTTGCCCTTTCCATCATAGCTTTCAAAAGGGCGCCGCCCACGCCTTTTCTCTGATATTCCGGCAATACGCTTAACGGCCCGAAGTTCAAAACCGGAATGCTTTTCTCTTTTGTTTTCACTGCTGCATGGCTGCATATAATGTGCCCAACCATCACTTCTTCCATTTCCGCCACCAGGCTCAAAGGCTGAATTCCATCCCGTTTCCGAAGCTCGTGGACCACCCAGTGCTCGTACGGACATCCAATCCCTCCCTGCTCAATCCGACCGGGATAAGAAAAGGCCGCTTTTGTTATTTCCTCGACCCGACGGTAATCCTCGGTCCGCTCTTCTCTGACATAAATTTTGATCTGATTCTGATCCATTTCATTCTGCCTCTTTCACTGCTTTTCTCGTATTGTGTGGTTTTGATATTATACCTCTGTATCCTTCGTTTGTGAAGAGCAAATCATGAAACACTACGAAAAAAGCGTGCTCCGTTACCAGAGCACACCTTCCTTTTTTTCTTCTTCGACTTATAATCCAAATCTTAATACCAGGCCATTCAGTTCCTCAACTAATTTGTTATTTCCCAGCTTTCTTGCTGCCGGCAAAAAGAACTCCAGCGTTTCTTTCACTTTCTTTTTTGCTACTGTCTCATCCATATATCTGACTGTTCTCATATTATGCAGCCGTTCTGCTATTTTTATCAGAGCCGCCTCTTCATTTTCAGAAGAAACCTGGTTCTCCAATTCATAATTATTCAGTGTTTGAACCAGTACCGCCGCTTCCAAGGGCAGGTTCTCTTTCAGTTCTTCTTTTGTCACTTTTGTTTTTTCAAGCGCATCACAAAACATTCCCGCATAAACCGTATTCTTTTCCACATTCATCTGCGCAAGAATCAGTGCGGTATTCAGCGGATGCGTCACATATTCATCCCCGGAATACCTTTTCAGTCCGCAATAAACCTGGCATGCGAAAATATAGACTTTCTTCAGTTCTTCCACGTCTATTACATTCTCGTTTTCTGTCATTTCTTTTTTCAGCAGCTGAAAAAGATCTTCCTTCGGGGTATGCTCCTCTGGAATACGATATAAAAAAAGGTTCATTCCGTTCCCTCCATTCAGGCAGTCCGCCTGCATTCTCATGCTCTGAGAAGTGATGGCGAAAAACCGAATTCCTGACGGAACACTTTGGTAAATCCACTATGTGTCTGCCATCCATACTGAAATGCAGCATCAATTACTTTTACGCCATTCAGTATCAGTTCCGATGCCTTCAAGAGTTTTCTTCTGCGTACATACTCCAGAACGGAACAACCCATCTGCCGTCGGAATAGCCTTGAAAAACCAGACTCTGAATATCCGGCCTGTTCTGCGAATTCTGCGACCGTCAGATTCTCCTCAAGATGATCTTCAATGTACCGAAGACTATCATTTATAAAGCTGCAAGTTTTCACAGTCATCACCTCTCTGCTTGTTTTTCACGTGGTAACCAGATTATAACATAGAAAGTTCTCCATTTCTTTTCCTGCTCTGCTCATTTTTTCTTATCGAAATCTTTCGCAGCATACCAGCAAATCTCAAGCACGTAAAAATGACGCAAATCAGGGACAATTTTCCCTCTATGCGTCATGTTCGTATTACCTGACAGCTTTCGCCCGCTTATCGTCCGGCTTTATGATTCTATATACAGTAAGACATTCCATTATTTGGATGTTCATTCACTTGTTTCTCCGTTTTTTTTCTTATTTTACCCGTTTTTCAGCCTAAAATCGCTCCATATATCGCACTGCGATCGACGCAATTGAATTCAAGAAGAGCTGTTTTGCGTCATTTCGAAGTGTAAGAGCCAAGCGCGCCGTGTCCCTATTCTGCTGCCTTCCCCTGCTGCAGCTTTTCACATGCGATGCCCGAATAATTTGCTGCCATAATGAAAGTCAGAGCCAGCGGAAGAAACGCTTTATCATTCCAGCTCGTCAAGATCGCCGCCAGCAGGCACGATAGCCCGGCAAGCCAAAGTACACAAGCCACCTTTTGCATTCTTTTCATATTATTACCCCCTTCTCTTTTTCCATTCGATTTCTTCTTTCTCGTTTCCCCTGTTGTGTCTCTATTATATGAAAAAAAAGCGCCCGAAGATAGGCGCATTTTACAGGAGTTTGTGTCGAATTTATAGATTTGTGCCTTGTTCTTTCCTGTCCGTGCAGAACTGTTACTGCCGGCGCAGGACGAGACCGGACCCGGCATCGGTGACCGTTCCGTTCTGCATTGCGATCCTGCCGTTTACCATGACCAGGTCGATGCCCGACGGTGCTTCAAACGGGTGCAGGTAGTCTGCCGGATCGGTCAGCTTGTCAGGATCAAAGAGCACCAGATCCGCATAGAAACCAGTTCGGATCAGTCCCCGTTTCTGCAGTCCGAACCGGGCAGCCGGAAATCCGGTCATTTTGAAAATGGCCGTTTCCATAGAGATCACGCTCTTTTCCAGCACATAGCGTTTCAGCACCCGCGGAAAAGTGCCGTTGGTTCTCGGATGGGTCGTCTCACCGATCTTTACGTCATCCGAGTCAGACCCCACCATCCCCAGCGGGCTTCGCAAAATCGTACAGATGTCACGTTCTTTGATCCCGAAGAACGCTGCTCCGGCATGCAGATCGGTTTCTAGCAAAACATGAAAGACTGTTTCGATGGGCTCTTTTCCAAGCTGGCGGGCGATCTCATCAATGTATCTGCCGCAGAATTCCGGATGATTTTCCGCTGTCACCACAAGCATATTCTTTGCACCCAGCCACTCCTCTTCATCATTTCTCCACCCGTAGTCGCTGCGAATAGACTTGCGGAATGTTTCGAACTGTGCTTTGTCACGAAGTCTGTCCAGAATGGCTTCTTTTCCGCCTTCGTGCATCCAGGAGGAAAGCACGACATCCAGTCCGGTTGCACTGGCTTCATAGGGATACTGTTCGAAAACCACATCCACGCCGCGGTCTCTTGCGTCTCCGAGGGTCTGCAGAACCGTCCGGACCAGCTTCTCAGAATCCTTTGCTTTCGTCTTCAGGTGATGCACGATACCCGGGATCTGATTTTTTTCACAGATTTCTATGACTTCTTCTACGGATTCCAGCCATCTGGCATTTTCACTTCGGATATGGGAAGCATAGATCCCGTTATATTCTTTCAATACAGAACACAGTTCCACTAGCTCATCCGTGTCCGCAAACACGCCGGGAGCGTAGATCAGACCGGTGCTCATGCCCACTGCCCCGCCTTCCATAGCCTGGGCCAGCAGGTTTTTCATTGCTTCCATTTCTGCACTTGTAGGTTTTCTGTTTTCGTATCCCATGACGCAATGGCGGATGGCACCATGCCCCACATAACCCGCATAGTTCACACCAAGCTGCTGCTTCGAAAGTTCGTCCAGATACTGGCTGAAGGAATTCCATCTTACACCGGAAACGTCGTGAATTCCAAAGGTCCGTTCCATCCACGGCTTTCTCGACGCGTCCGTCACCGGTGCGGTAGAAATGCCGCAGCACCCGAAAATCTGCGTAGTGATGCCCTGCTGAAGCCGTCTCACAGAATGAGGGTCCTGCGACGGGTTAAAGGCAAAAGGTGTCAGATCCAGGTGTGTATGTGCATCAATGAAACCGGGGGCGAGGATTCTGCCTGCAGCATCAATGATGCATTCCGCCTCCAATGCTTCAGACGGTGTCACTTTCCCCGCTGCAGTGATCTCATTTCCTTTGACCGCCACATCTCCCATACACCAGGGCGCACCGGTTCCATCGATAATCTTCGCATTTTTTATCAGATAATCGTATTTCATATCACAGTAATCCTTTTCATATTTTTCTCTCGATGGTTCCAGGTTCCTCCAGGAATCCCCTTCGGAACTGGGACGGCGTGATACCTTCAGACTTTTTAAAGACCTTCGTGAAGACCCGGTAATCTCCATATCCGGACTGTTCTGAGATTTCTCCGATGGAAATGGACGTGGACAGCAGCAGCTTTTTCGCCTTCTCCATGCGGATATTAGTCAGATAGGCCAGAAAGCCCACCCCAATCTCATTCTTAAACAGCTGACTGATATATTGAGGATTCAGGTGGAATTCCTCTGCCAGGACAGAAAGACTCACATCTTCTGCAAGATGTTCCTGCAGATATCGGGTGATTGCTGTGATGACCCGTTCCTCCCGGGCAGGATTCTCCTCTTGCCGGCCGCTTCCCGCATTCACTGTTTCCTCTGCAGCCACACGCTGTTCATATAATGCAATCTTCAGATGATCGATGCAGATGCCGAATTCTTCGTAATCCACCGGTTTCAGAATGTAGTCGGTAATCTGCAGGCGGAGCGCCTGCTGACAATAGGAGAAGTCATCGTATCCCGACACAATGACATAGGCGATCTGCGGATGCTTCATCCGGCTCACCTGAATCACCTTCAATCCGTTCATTATGGGAATATTGATATCCATGATCACGATATCCGGCTTCAGGGCATCGATCTGTGCCAGAGCTTCCATGCCGTCGGCGGCCTCGCCCACCACTTCGCAGCCGTGGGCTTCCCAGTCAAACAAACGCTTGAAGCCTTCGCGAATCATGATTTCATCGTCCACCAGCAAAACACGCAGCTTTTTCATCTCACGTCATCTCCCTCGTTTTCTCTGTTTCCAATCGCCATGTTCTCCTCCCCTATCGGAAGCAGCATATGCGCTGTCAGTCCCCCTGACGGATTCTCCGTGTACCAAAGTCCATACCCCCTGCCGCAGAGCAGCTTGATCCGTTTCTGTACGTTGAGAAGCCCGATGCTGTTCCCCTCCAGCTTCGGTGCCTTCTTATCGTAATGCTTCAGCAGTTCTTCCACCTGCTCTTTTTTTCCTTCTGTAAACCCGCTGCCCGTGTCCATCACCCGGACCTCCAGGCAGTCGCCCTGCGCTGCGGATTTTGTCCGGAACGCAGAAATACGGACCTCGCCCCGATATCCCTTGTTTTTCAGACCGTGCAGCAGGCTGTTCTCCACGATGGGCTGCAGAATGAAATTGGGAACCAGCACGCCTCCCAGATCCGGATCGATATCATAGGTGCAGGTCAGCTGCGGATACCGGTAGCACATCAGTTCCATATACGCCTCCAACAGCTCCAGCTCGTCGTCCAGCGCCACCATCTGCCGGTCCACCTTCACGCTGAGGCGGAAAAAGTCCACCAGCCGCATCAAAAGATCTGCCACCGGTTTGTCATCGTTGAGCTGTGCCTGAATCCGGATGGTGTCCAGGGTGTTATACAGAAAATGCGGATTCACCTGGCTTTTCAGATAGAGCATGGACATCTTCTGCTCCACCAGCTCGCCCCGGAGGATTTCCGGATTTTCCAGTGTCAGATAGAAGGCCAGGGTCATGAGGGTCAGGCCCATGCCGCTGATTAGCCAGGTCGGATGGAAAGCCTGCAGCAGCGATACACTCAGATGAATCGCCAGTGCCGCGCTGATGGCAATCTTCTTTTTCCGGTCCAGCACCCTCCAGCTTCCTGCCAGCAGAATCACACAGAACACCAGATAGATTGCGATGCTCAGATAGCAGACGCCGACCTGAATCCCGTCGGAATAGTTGCCCTGCTCCGTAATGGCGAAATGAATGGGAAGCACCATGATCCCAAGTTCCGACACACCGAGCAAAATCCGGGCAGCCATATCAAACCGCCGCGGTCTTCCGGTCTCTTCTTCCACCAGGATAGCAATGTACTGATAAAACAGGAATACGGCAAGCACCAGGGTTCCGATGAAGATCCGGTGCAGAATGTGATTCAGCAGCAGCGGCACCGTATCCAGGTGATTTACCGTATAGACCGTTGCCGCATCAAACACCAGATGAACCAGAAGCACCGCCAGCAGCTGTGAAAAGGTCCGATGCAGCGGCGTATGCCTGCGCCCTGCGGAATAATAGAAGACGGCGATAAACGCCAGCACCAGAAACAGTGCGATTTCCATTCGAAGCATGTTCTCTCTCCCTTTTTTCTATATCATACACGTATTTTTCCCTTCGGAATAGACCTGAAATAAAGATAAATGTGTCAGAAATGCAGATTGAGTCAGCCTTTCCCCAGTCTTTCGCCGGATAAAACACAAGGGGCATCACCTGTCCCTGTGCTTTTCTTTTCGTTTCTGCTGTTTCAGTGCAAACTTCGGTTCCGCACCGAATGAGACCTTGCAGACAGACAGTTTCCCGTTCTCTGTCCGCTCAAACACGCCGACCCAGAACGGCTCCTCGAAGAATACCGTCAGTTTTCCCGTCACTTTGTACATAACGGAAGCCCTCCTTTTTTTGTTATGCACAAAGAACGGACAACCCGGGAGGGGCAGGTTACTTACCCCGCCTTTGGCGGCGGGACGGCCGGGCTATCTACCGGCTCTGGCACATCCGGACTCTGTCGGATGTACGTTGCGTTTTTATCTTTGCGGTCCGATCATTCGTCCTTGCAGTCGGACTTATGATCAGTTCACCATTACTATACTATATTTTTCAGTATCGTACAAATTATCACGCAAGTTTTTCCTTCAACTCAAGTATTTTTTCTTCGATTTTCCGGATCGTATCCATAAATACTTCGTCTGACTACCCTGTGGGATCCTCCAGTCCCCAGTCCTCCCGCCATCTGCAGGGAAGGTTCGGACACTGCACGTTGCAGCCCATGGTTATCACAACATCTACCGGAGGGAGTTCGGACAGCAGCTTGCTGTACTGTCCCTCATCTTCCATATCAATGTGATACGCATCCTTCATCAGACGTACCGCATCAGGATTGATCCGGTCCTTCCGCTCCGTTCCTGCGGAGTAGCTTTCAAACACATCCGCTGCCAGGTGCCGCCCCAGTGCTTCTGCAATCTGACTGCGGCAGGAATTATGGACACAGACAAATGCTACCTTCTGCATATCAGTATCCCAGCTTGTGGAGCAGTTTTTCCACATCTGCTGCCTTCAGAACCTTACCCATGGAAACAACCTTTTCATTGACCACGATGGCAGGCATGGACATCACGCCGTATTCCATAACTTTTTCCATATCGGTAATGTATTCCACTTCCACGGACAGACCCATGGAGCTGACGGCAGCCTTTGCATTCTCAAACTGCTCATGGCAGGACTTGCAGCCTGCTCCCAGTACCTTGATGCAGCAGATTCCGTCTGCCGGCTTTCCCCAGCAGCTTCGGCTTTACCGCCTTTCGGAGCATGATCATGGAAGGCAGTGAGAGTGTGGTAACCGCCATCATAAAGGACAGCACAACGCCCAGCTGTGCACCCTTTGCCAGCAGCGCCTCTGCGATAGGGATGGTCCCGAAAATGTCCGCATACATAGGTACGCCCACGAGAACCGCCAGAATGACGCCGAACGGATTTTGTCCCCCGAGAACGGCTTCCACCATGGTTTCCGGAGTCCAGTTGTGAATCACTGCACCCACTCCGACGCCGATCAGAATAAACGGAAATACTTTTTTGAAGGTTGAAGTTACCTGTTCCTTCGCATAAATCATTCGATCTTTTACCGTCAGATCCGGGGATTCGATATCGACGCTGCCCTTCGCATGACGGATAAATTCTTCCACATGATTCTCCATGTGATGTTTTTCGATGATCGTTCCCCCTGCAACCGCGATCATCAGGCCGAGAACTACATAGACAGCTGCAACCCGGATGCCGAAAATACTCATCAGCAGAACCAGGCTTCCCAGATCCACCATAGGGGAGGAAATCAGGAAGGAAAATGTCACACCCAGAGGAAGCCCCGCGCTGCTGAAGCCGATAAACAGTGGAATGGAGGAGCAGGAACAGAAGGGCGTTACTGTGCCGAGGAGCGCCGCGATCAGATTGGCCCAGATTCCCCGGAAACGGCCCAGGATCCGCCGGCTTCGTTCCGGCGAGAAAAAGCTCTGAATGTAGGAGATCACAAAAATCAGAACGCATAAGAGCACCGTGATCTTCACTACATCGTAGAGAAAAAACAGAACGCTCCCTCCCCAGCGGGACGAGACGTCCAGTCCCAATGCTGACAGACCGCTGTCAATTACATTGTGCAACCAC
>JAEDMR010000065.1 GCA_016302925.1 Bacillota bacterium | reverse complement strand
TCCAGCCGCTCTTCCATGCGGTCCGCATTTTCGTCGTACTCTGCGGTGAAAATCGGGAAATCATCCTGGAAGTCCACATAGATCTCCGTGTAGATATCGCTGTCCCAGCCTTCCTTCGGCAGATACAGGAAGCAGGATACCGATCCGCTTCCCAGGGAGGTGGAGCCTCGTTCGAAATTCAGATAGGCCGGCGAGTTGGCCAGGCCGACGAGGGTATAGGAATCGTATACCAGCAGATCCAGCGTATCCTCGTCGTTGGAAGAAGGAAAGAATATGGTTTTTCCGAGGTCCTCCTCTGTAAAATAGTGTGGATCGCCGATGACTTCCTGCGGGGTCTGCGGCATGCGGCCTGCCGTCAGGGAGAGCTTGTCAGTGATTTCCGTAAGGGTATGGAGCTTGGCCACGTGCTCGCTGACAGGACCGTCTTCTCCGGTTCCGTATTCATAGCTGTCGGCAACGGTAAAGAGGACATCTGCAGACCAGGCGCCTTCTGCGGCAGCCACGCCTTCTGTCGCTGCAATGATGTCCACATCCTCCTCTTCCAGTCCCAGGGTGGTCATCAGCTCATAGTTATACAGATTCAGCCGGGTTATGTAATCATCGCCGGTCTTCACGAAGTCATCTTTGCACATCTTCAGACCGCAGAAGAAACCCACACCCAGGGCTACGATGGACAGGATGGCTGCCCAGCGGCCGAAGCTGCTTTTGATTTCCCGGAAGGTGGTTTTCGTCATGACGTTTTTCATGCCTTTTTCACCTACCATTCAATCTCTTCCACAGGAACACGGTGCTGATTGATCTCAACAGAAGAAACCGTGCCGCTTTTTACATGGATGATCCGGTCTGCCATCGGGGTGATGGCCTGATTATGGGTGATGATAACCACCGTCATGCCGGTGCTGCGGGCCGTATCCTGCAGAAGCTTCAGGATTGCCTTGCCGGTGTTGTAGTCCAGGGCACCGGTGGGCTCATCGCAGAGAAGAAGCTTGGGATTCTTCGCCAGGGCACGGGCGATGGCCACCCGCTGCTGCTCTCCGCCGGAAAGCTGTGCAGGGAAGTTGTAGAGCCGGTCTTCCAGACCGACTTTTCGCAGGGCTTCTTCGGAATCCATCGGATTCTTGCAGATCTGGGTGGCCAGGGATACGTTTTCCACGGCGGTCAGGTTCTGTACCAGGTTGTAGAACTGAAAGACGAAGCCGATTTCATGGCGGCGGTATGTGGTCAGCTGACGAGGTGTGTAGCCGGAAATTTCCTGACCGTCCAGGAACACCTTTCCCGACGTCAGACTGTCCATGCCGCCCAGAATATTCAAAAGGGTGGTTTTGCCGGCGCCGGAGGCGCCGACGATGACGCAGATCTCACCTTTTTCAATCTCAAAGGTAGCGTCCCGGAGAGCCTCAATGGAGACTTCTCCCATCTGGTATACTTTTTTTACATGTTCAAAAGAAACGAAAGCACTCATAATACTGTGACTCCTCCTGCCTGTTTGGGATATTGTGATCGCTTATGGTACTGTGTATTCTGATAATTATATCACAGAATCTTGTTTTTTAATATGATGAAACGGTGTTTCCATGCAGAAAATATGCAGAAAAAACTCATAACCAGAAGAAACAGGAGGAAAATCACGGGGTCTTCCGGCAGCAGTTCACCTTCTGACGCCAGATAGCAGAAGGGCATGGAGGCCAGCAGACCGGCAGGAAGGAAAAACACCAGCCGGCCGAAGCTTTCCAGAAAGTTTATGCTTCCGTAAAGATAATGGGTTAGGATGGGAAGCACTACCGGCAGGCAGCCGGCAGCTGCCGCCAGCAGGCCCCGGCCTGCCAGCGGCAGCACCCGGCTGCCCACAGCGGCGGCGGCTGCGCCGCCGGACACGCCGCCCACGGTCCAGGCCGCGCTTTCGGCAAACCCGCCGGCCGCGCTGCCTGCAGACCCCAGACACAGCACCGCACTCTCGCAGAGAAAGATCAGCAGAACGCAGCCGCTGAAGACGCCCTTCCGCTCCATGAAAAGGGCGGTCAGAACCGGCGCTGCCGCAAGAAACAGGTACGGCAGTGCAGCGGGCAGACCGGAAAGGAGCATGGCTGGCAGCCCAGGGAACGGGTCCCCGGAAAGGAGCATGGCTGGCAGCCCAGGGAACGAGTCCCCGGAAAGGAGCATGGCTGGCAGCCCAGGAAACGAGTCCCCGGAAAGACGGAACATATTTTGTTCCGGCACCATGAGAACCGACAGACTGATCACCATGCCCAGGGAAGCTGCGATGGAAGCCGTATAGATGGACGGCCTTACGAATGTGCCGCTGCGCCCCTGCAGCAGCGGATTCTCCCGGTAATGGAAATTCACCGGTGGCCGCTGGAGAAACAGGATGCCGGCCGCCATGAAGAGGAAAGCAGCAGTCGAAGCCCAGCCGGCAGCATGGGTAAATGCCGCCTGCCACAGAGGCAGAAGCAGCAGGCTGACAGACCAGAGGATCCCCAGTACCATATTTTTCGACCTGCGAAACCAGCCGGAAGTCATGACCGGGGGAAGCAGCAGAAGAAGCCCGCCGCATGCCGCACCCTGTAGCAATGCGGACAGATACACGGGATCAAAGGGCAGCAGTCCGGCAGCAGACGGCATCGTCAGGATCTGTCCGGCTGCTGCCGCAAGACAGGCAGTAAAAAGCCACAGACGAAAAGGAAGAAACAGAATGCCGGCACAGTGGACAGGCACCGCAGCAGCGGCTCCTGCCAGCAGCAGCAGATAGAATAGAAAAGGCATGTCCGCACGGAAGGTACCCAGGACAGGGCTGATGATCAGAATGATGCCGGTAATATTTCTTGTTTTATAAAAAAAATCTCGCATTTTCACACTTCCTTTTCAAATTTGTGGTATACTCTTAGAAATAGTATTTTTACGGAAATGCAGATTATGCTTTACAATATTTTGTAATCCGTGGTATGATAAATTGTATTTTTTCATGTTTGAGGAGAAAGCCATGATAACGATTGCAGAAAAACTGGGAATAGAGGCAGATGGTATTCTGACCGTGCGTGAAGGCCTGCTCATGGCTGCAGCTGCAGTGCTTGTGCTGCTGCTTCTGGTCATACTGGTCAGAGGACTGATGCAGCGTGCAGAACGGAGAAAGCATGCGATTTTCAGCAACAGTAAAAATAAATACAAGAGCCGTCTCGGCAAGAAGAATATCAAGTACTGAGTCGGTCGGATACGATTTTCCGGTGATTCCGACTCATTTTATGAATCAGGTTGTATCAGGATGGAACCGGTCGGTATGTAGGCCCCGCTATGGCAGCGGGGTTTTTTTATGCTCTTTTTCAGAAGGTATAGCCGTTGGTGTCACAGCACTGACAGGCCGGAGCCCAGGCATTGCATGTACTGCAGCCATGGTCATTGCAGTCTGCCGCCGGACGGGTCGCTTCGCTTTCTTCATGGTCACAGCAGCAGTCCTCCAGGCATGGGTCACACTGTCCGACGTTGTCGCACCGGAGTTCGATTTCCCTTGCATTGATCATGAAACGTGCCGGACGGGTCACCTGCAGACGAATATCCGGCGTCAGAACCAGTGTGGCATTGAGACGGAGGGTGCAGGCATCTTCCGTGCAGACTGCGGTAAGCCGCGGATTCAGCAGGGAAGCACAGGCATCGAAGTCGAAGACCAGGGTCGGAGAGATGCCGGCAGCCTGGCAAGGAATTTCCACGCAGTTTATGGCGAAGTTGTCGCTGCCCGGAATGGTGATGCCGGAGATGCCGGAACCCAGACGGGTTTTGAAGCAGGCCCGGAAATGACAGGTTCTGGAGCCGTTGGAGGCGGTTCCCTCCAGGATGATGGCTGCAGACAGGATCCACGGACCCGGCACCTGTGCCAGGAAAAAGTGTCCGTCATTGTCACAGTCCATGCGGCAGCGGTCGTCGGAATGACAGCTGCAGGAACGGCGCTCCTTTCGGTCCGGGCAGCGGGTGATCTCATCCATAATTCCGGAAAGATCTGCCACATACTGACCGTTGATCAGATTCAGCTCTGTCACCGGAAATCCGTCGATGGTCACATCGCCGGCGTCGAATCGGGCGGACGGGCTCAGGGCGAAGCCGGTTACGGTAATGCGTGAATTTTCCACCTGGAAGGTGGTGTCTTCCGTCAGGGTAAAGTCGCAGCACCCGCAGCTTCCGCATCCGCATCCGCAGCTTCCGCAGTCACAGCCGCAGCCCCGGTCCCTGTCTCTTTCATCACAGCCGCACCGGTCCTGCAGCGGGCTGAAGGTGATCTGCCGCGTGAAGGCTTCCGGGAGGGTGGTCAGATTAAAGAGAATGGGACAGGAGGTATTCGTGTCATCGAAGAAGACTTTGTTCAGATATACCACATTGCTGCCGGGGGAGATGTCACGTCTTCCGGCAGTGGTTTGATTGTTTCTCATAAATAAGAACCTCATTTCTTTCATTCTTATCTTATTCTATGCGTTCCAGATTTTGGTGGTGAAAAAATATCAAAAAGACACCAAAAAATCTTGAAAAGTGGGCTGATGTGGTGTATAGTGGAGATAGTATAACTTAGGTTGGGGGACTGTCTCTATGTTTATGGGAACCACATACAATTCCATAGATGATAAGAACCGGCTCATCGTTCCTTCCCGTCTGCGGGCGGAGCTGGGGAACCGGTGCGTCATGACCAAGGGACTGGATACCTGCCTGAACATTTATACCATGTCGAGCTGGGAGAAACAGATGGAGAAGATCTCCCACATGCCGGAATCGGATCCGAAGGTCCGTGCATTTATCCGCCACTTCTGCGGAAATGCGGTGGAATGCGAACTGGATAAGCAGGGCCGCATCGTCATTCCGCAGGAACTGAAGACCTATGCACAAATCGACCGGGATCTGGTGACCATGGGCGCCATGTCCAAGATTGAGGTCTGGAGCCGCCAGCTGTGGGATTCTCCGGAGAACGACAGCAAGATGGATAAAGAAGAGTTCGCCAGCGCACTGAAGGAATACAATTTCTAGGAGGAAGGAGACATGGAATTCAGACATACCTCAGTCCTCTTCGACGAGTGCATGGAAGGACTGAACATAAGAGAAGACGGAATTTATGTGGACGGCACCATGGGCGGCGGCGGCCACAGCAGCGGCATCTGCGGCAGGCTGGGACAGAACGGTCTGTTCATCGGCATCGACCGGGACGAAGATGCCCACCGGGCGGCTCGCAGCCGGCTGGAAGGCTATCCGTGCCGGAAGGAATTCGTCCAGAGCAACTATTCCGACATCAAGCAGGTGCTGGAAGAACTGGAAATCGAGCAGATTGACGGCGCACTGCTGGATCTGGGGGTTTCCTCCTTTCAGCTGGATAACCCGGAGAGAGGCTTCTCATACATGCAGGACGCACCGCTGGATATGCGGATGAACCAGCAGGATGAATTTACCGCATACGATGTGGTGAACGGATACAGCGAAAAAGAACTGGGGGAAATCATTTCCCGATACGGGGAAGAGCGGTGGGCATCCAGAATCGCCCAGTTTATCGTGAAGCGCAGAAAGGATAAGCCGCTGGAAACCACCTTTGAACTGGTGGACGCCATCAAGGCGGCCATACCGGCAGCGGCCAGGCGGGATGGACCCCATCCGGCCAAGCGAACCTTCCAGGCCATCCGGATTGAGGTCAACGACGAGCTGGGACAGCTGGAACGTGCCATCGAAGCATTCTGCGACGTGCTGGCACCGGGCGGCAGGCTCTGCGTCATCACCTTCCATTCCCTGGAGGACCGGATCGTGAAGGACATCATCGCCAGACGTATGAACCCGTGTACCTGTCCGAAGGAATTTCCGGTCTGTGTGTGTGGAAAGAAACCGGATATCCGAAAGATCACGGGAAAGCCGATCCTGCCATCGCCGGAGGAACTGGAAGCCAATCCGAGGGCAAGAAGCGCCAAGCTGCGCGTTGCCGAAAAGCTGACGCCGCAGAAATAGAGGAAAAGAACCAGCAGAAAAGAAAGCGTAAAAAGAAGGAATACACACCGAGAGAAAAAATTTTGAGGAGAAAATCATGGCAGTGACAGAGAGAGCCCGTGAAGATCAATTTGAATATACCTATGGCGCCCGGATGAGCCGGGAATTCGTCCCTGTGTACCCGGGATGGGAGCAGGAGGACGGGAGAGTCAGACGGACCAGAGAACGGCCGAAGCCGGAACCGCAGACGGAAAAGAAGCAGCAGAGCCTGACGGCAAGTGAACTGCGGCAGCTGATTTTCGTGGCGGTCTTCGTGGCAGTGCTTCTGATCGGCATCCTGGTGCTGAATGCCTATGCGGCCAACATCCAGTGCAGAATCAACAGCCTGACGAAGGCAAACATGAGCCTGGAAGACGAGATCGATGTGCTGAACATGAAGATCGATCAGAGTACCAGCATCGAGCAGGTCGAATCCTATGCCATGAAGAACCTGAACATGCGGTACCCGAAAAGCAGCCAGTGCATCTACATTGAAGAAAATGCCAGGCTGGCGGATAATTTCTCACAGCTGATCCGCCAGAAAGCCTATGCGCAGTGACATGTCCGGTGGAGCATCCGGCAATGTGCCCGAAACTCCGGGTCGCCGGACAGGGCGAAATAATTTCATAAAAACACAGAAGCCAGACAACTACATAGCAAATTCGTGGTCTGGCTTTTTATCATCGAAGGGGAAATATGAAAAAGACGGTATCGGTAAAACAGAAAAAGAGAATTGCACTGGGGTTCGTGCTGCTCAGTCTGCTTCTGATCGTGCTTACCTTCCGGGTGGGCTGGCATCAGATCGTGCGGGCCGAGGAGCTGACAGAACGTGCGCAGCAACAGCAGACCCAGGATGTGCCCATCGCCGCCAAGCGTGGAACCATCTATGATCGAAGCGGCAAGGAACTGGCCAGCAGCATCACCTGCTATTCCGTATGGGTCCGGCCGGCCCAGCTGCTGAAGGATAAGGAGGGAAACAGCCTGTCCGACGAAAAGGTGACGGAAATCGCCGAAAAGCTGGCGGAAGTCACCGGGCAGGAAACGGAGAAGGTCCGCAGCCTCATTACCCGGGAACAGGCTCTGGTCAAGGTGGCCAAATATCTGGATAAGGAGGCATCCGACCAGGTACGGGCGCTGAAGCTTTCCGGCGTGGAGATCTCGGAGGACACCCGCAGGTATTACTCCCTCGGCAACTTCGCATCTCAGGTACTGGGCAGCGTCACGGACGACAACACGGGGCGTACCGGCATCGAGCTGGAGTACGATCAGTATCTCAGCGGCATATCCGGCCGGTGGGTACGGAACATCGACGTAGCCGGAAACGAGCTGGTGGACGGTTCTGAGGAATATCACGAAGCACAGGACGGCCTCAATGTGGTCATGACCATCGATGAAGCCATCCAGTACTATGCGGAAAAGGCCGTGGCGGAAGGTATGGAAAAGACCAAAGCCGACCGGATCATGTGCCTGGTGATGAATCCAAACACGGGTGAGATCCTGGCCAGCGTGGTGTCTCCGGGCTTCGACCCCAATAATGCCACCCAGCCGGACGATGAAGAGAAACTGGAGGAATTCGAAAAGCTCACCACGGAAGAGCAGAACAAGTACCTGTTCAAGCTCTGGAGAAACCCGATCGTCAGCGATACCTACGAACCGGGTTCCACTTTTAAGCTGATCACGGTATCCTCTGCTCTGGAGGACCGTGCCATCACCACGTCGGATACCTTCAGCTGCAACACGTATGTAAATATCGCAGGGATCAACCTGCACTGCTGGAGCGCTAGGGACCACGGAACGCAGACCGTCAAGGAGGCGGTGGGGAATTCCTGCAACCCGGCCCATGCCAAGATTGCGACGAAAATGGGCAAGACGGCGTTCTATAAATATCTGAATCTGTATGGAATCACGGACAAAACCGGTGTGGATTATCCGGGCGAAACCAGCTCCATCATGTATGCCCTGAAAGATGTAGGGCCGGTGGAACTGGCCACCATGGGCTACGGGCAGAGTATCTCCGTGACGCCGATTCAGCTGCTGACTGCCATCAATGCCATCGGAAACGGCGGCGATCTGCTGCAGCCGCGGTATGTGAAGGCCCTGACCGATTCCGAGGGAAACGTGGTGAAGGAATTCGATACGACGGTGGTCCGCAAGGTGCTGTCCTCGAAAACCGCCCGGGAAATGCGGGACATGATGGAATACGTGGTTGCCGAAGGCGGCGGCGGAAATGCCAAAATCAGCGGATACCGGGTCGGCGGTAAGACGGGCACGGCCAACAAGGTGGATGTGGGCACCGGCAAATACGGCAGCTACTACTATTCCTCCTTCGTGGGCATGGCGCCGATGGAGGATCCGCAGGTGTCCATTCTGGTGGTCGTAGACAGTCCGAAGGGCGCCTTCTACGGGTCCCAGGTGGCTGCGCCGGTGGCAAAATCCGTGCTGCAGGACACCCTGCGGTATCTGGGTGTGGAACCGGAGTACACGGAAGAAGAGCAGGCGGCCATCGACGGAAATTATACGGTGGTTCCCGATGTGGTCGGAAAGGAATTCAGTGAAGCGGTCGGCATGATCGGCGGCAAGGAACTGAAATACAGCCGTCCGAAAAATACAAAAGATGACGACAACTTCATCGTTGCGGCCCAGTATCCGAAGGCCGGCACCAAGGTGAAGCGCAATTCCGTGGTTTATGTATATAAAGAATAATCTGAAAGAAAAGAATATGAAAGCCCTGAGAAAGGAAATCGATTATGAAGCTTGCTGCTTTGACCGAAGGCCTGCAGTATACGCTGCTGCAGGGTACCATGGAAAAAGACGTGAACTCGCTGATTTACTTTTCAGAGGAAGCCGAAGCCGGGTCAGCATTTTTCGCCATCCCCGGATCGGAAAAGAACGGGCTGGCCTATGTGCAGGCGGCGCAGGAAAAGGGTGCGGAGGTGTTTCTCGTCCAGGAATCTCTCTTTTTGGATTCCACGGAGTCCCCGCAAAATCCGCAGAGCAGGCCTCCTACGGTTCTCCTGGTGGAGGACGTGAGAAAGGCCCTTGCTCTCATGAGCAGCCGGTTTTACGGCAATCCCTGTGACAGTCTGTTTACGGTGGCTGTGACAGGCACCAAGGGAAAGACCAGCACCGCCTACATGCTTCGTGCCATTTTGGAGGAAGCAGGAATCCGCACCGGTCTCATCGGTACCGTGGAAAACGGCTGGGAAGGCCATTTTCAGGAGGCGGAACGGACGACGCCCCAGTCACTGGATGTGCAGCGCTGGTGCCGGCAGATGGCCGACGGCGGCTGTCGGGCAGTGGTCATGGAGGTGTCCAGCCAGGGTCTGATGCAGAGCAGGGTCTGCGGCGTACCTTTTGATCTGGGGATTTTCACCAACCTGAGTCCGGATCACATCGGACCGGGGGAGCATGAAAGCTTCGAAGAATACGCATACTGGAAGAGCACCCTCTTTTCCCAGTGCAGGACAGCCGTCATTCAGGAAGATGTTCCTGCCTGGCGGGAGCTGCTGGAGGAAAGGCAGAAGGAAGCAAGGCAGCGGGAAACGGAGCGCAGAGACATCCTGCCCCGGAGGGTTCTTTCCTTCGGGCAGCAGGCCGGATCCGATTTTCGGTGCAGCCATCTGCAGCTGACCGGAGATGAAACCGGTCTGGGCACTTCCTTCCTTCTGGAGGAGCGGCGTTCTCAGACGGAGCGGAAGCTGTCGCTGGGGCTTCCGGGACGCTTTCAGGCCTTTAATGCTGCCGGTGCAGCGGCGGCAGCCAGATCCTGCGGCATCGGGTGGGCAGTCATAGAGGAAGCCCTGAAAAAGGTTCGTGTGCCTGGCCGGGTGGAACCGGTGGATACGGGAGGAAAGACCTGTGTTCTGGTGGATTACGCCCATAACGGGCTGGCGCTGCGCCAGCTGCTGCGGGATCTCAGAGTTTATGGGCCGCGGCAGCTCATCGTGGTATTCGGCTGCGGGGGCAATCGAGACAGAAACCGGAGAAAAGAAATGGGAAGGGCTGCTGCGGAGCTGGCGGACCGGGTTATCGTCACCTCGGATAATCCGAGGAAGGAAAAGCCGGAAGCCATCATCGCGGACATCGTCCGTGCCATGGAGAAAGTCCGGGAAGAGGGCAG
>JAEDMR010000064.1 GCA_016302925.1 Bacillota bacterium | reverse complement strand
ATTCGCCGCTAAAACCGTAGTATATAGGTAAGGCCGGAAAGGAGGCGGTGAGATGATAGACGATGAAAAAATCATAGAAATGTTCTTTGAACGGTCAGAGCAAGCCATCCGGGAGATGGACATGAAATACGGAAAACTCTGCCATAATCTCTCGTATAGCATCGTGAATAACAGGCATGGCGCAGAGGAATGTGTCAACGAAGCTTACTTCGGCGCATGGAACGCCATTCCCCCGGCACGCCCTGATCCGTTATTGTCATACATTGCGAAAATCGTGCGGAATGTTTCCCTCAAAATCTATTGGAGAAAGGAAGCAGCAAAACGAAGCGGACATTACAAGATTGCATTAGAGGAAATCGAAGGCTGTATCGCAGACCGGAAAACCGTGGAAGATGAAATCGAAGCCAGAGAATTAGCCTGTATCATTGGAGAGTTTCTGGATACGCTGACCGTCGAAAACCGCGTCATTTTCACACGTCGCTACTGGTTTGCCGACAGCTACAAAGACATTGCTGAGTTTATGGGGCTTTCGGAGAAAACCATCTCCGTCCGGCTGACTCGTATCCGCGAAAAGATGAAACAATACTTGATTGAAAGAGAGGTATTGGTATGAACGCAAAGAAATTTTCCGACGCTATGAGTGAACTTGATACGAAATATGTTGATGAAGCCCTCAGCTACAAGAAGAAAGCAAAGAAGCCCCATTGGATGAAATGGGGAGCTATGGCAGCGTGTGTTGTCGTAGTGATTTTAGCAGGTATAAGAGTAATTACCCCGGAGAAAGATGGTCTTCAAATGCTGACAATTCCAGATTTTGAAAATAGCGGAATGGGATTTGAAAGTTGGTTAGGCTACGATATTTCACAATGGGACGATGGGAATCCATGGTCTGAATCTATGGAATTTTCTGTGCTGCCAGTCTACCGGAACGGTTCCTACGATTCCGCAGGAAAACCGGTTGGTTTGTCTCAGACTGACATGAAACAGAGGTTGGAAACTGCAATAGCTGCTTTGAATTTGGACCGCTATGATATTGAAACAGAACCGGAGTGCCTTACGGCAAGCACAGATGAGTTGCAAATATGTGTTTATGCAGACGGGATAATTGAGGTTTGGTTCGAGAACGGACGGACACTACCGGAGGAATATAGCTTTACTTTATTCGACACAACTGATGCTGAGGCACAACAGGTGCTAGAGTATCTGTCACAGGAGTATTTCGAACTGATAGGGTTATCCGAACCGAAAAAGGTGATGTCTGGTTCCTATATTATCTGGAACGACTATGACGAAGCCGGAAATTATATCACAGAGCCGCGTTTTGAACGAGAATATGCCTTATATGATTCCGCCGGAGATGAATTGGAAGATATTTTGAACTATAATTTTAACTTCGTCAGGTTTTATCCTGATGATAATGGAAATCTCTCTCTGATCCGAATTTACAGTGGGCTTTCTTGTGCGGAAAAAATGGGAGATTATCCTGTTATTTCAACAGATGAGGCATATGAGTTTTTATTAGAAGGACACTATATTACTTCCGTTCCTTATGTAATCACGGATGCTGAATTGATTTGCAAGGTAGAACTTGTTTACAGGAGAAGCAACACCGAAAAAACATTTCTCCCCTATTATCGATTCTATATTGAACTTCCGGAAATGCGGCGAGAAAATGGTTTGACAGACTATGGTGCTTATTATGTGCCGGCAATTCAAGAAGAATATATTAGAAATATGCCGTTATGGGATGGAAGTTTAAATTAACCAGCGCCGGCTCCACAGTCCACCGGACTGTTCCGCCCCCGGCGCTGCCCTGCGGCTTCGAACCCCTTCGCCCGGGTTCACAGCACGAAAAAAGCAGGGAACAAATCCCTGTTTTTTCCATAATGGTGGACCCGAAGGGGCCGACCGGTCTGCTGTCGCAGCCCTTCCTCCTTCGACCTGCCTCTCGCAGGTCTCGGACCAGCGCCGGCTCCACAGTCCACCGGACTGTTCCGCCCCCGGCGCTGCCCTGCGGCTTCGAACCCCTTCGCCCGGGTTCACAGAACGAAAAAAAGCAGGGAACAAATCCCTGTTTTTTCCATAATGGTGGACCCGAAGGGGTTCGAACCCTCGGCCTCCGCGTTGCGAACGCGGCGCTCTCCCAGCTGAGCCACGGGCCCACAGATATCTTACCAGAATAGAATATTCCTCTTTGGCGAAGATGTCAAGAGAAAAAACAGAAATGGACAGGAAACACGATCCTGCAAACGTACGGGGATCATGTTCATGTCCTTTCTCCACCTTTTGTGTTTTTGTGCTGACCCTCTGCGCCTCTGTCCCGGCTGTCTGTGCTTTTGATCTCGCCCTCTGCGCCTTTGTCCCGACCGCTTACGCTTTTCTCCTCGCCCTCTGCTCTTTCGTATTCTCACTGAAACCGGGTGCGCAGCTCGATGGTGTCCGGCAGCTGGGTCAGTTCTGTTTCCGCCACTTTATACGGATAGGTAATAATCTGCGACACAGATTCGCCTTCCGGCGGTTCTGTGAACAGAGCGGTCACCACCAGATTCTGTCCGTCATCTGTTTTTTCCAGCTTCATCTTCTCGATGGAGAGATCATATCCCGCCGTCGGTTTTTCTCCCCGTGTCACCACCACATATACTTTTCCATCCACCAGACAGCCCAGGGCACGTTCCAGCTCTCTGTATTCCGGAATCACATCTTTTTCAATGGACTGGGGCACCTTATCAGAGGCCAGCTGTTTGAACTCCACTGTCTTCCCTCCGGTGATCCCGCTGAGCGCGCCGCTGCCTGCCAGCATATATCCGCCGCCCCCCAGCAACCCGAGAACCAGAAACGCGGCAGCCGCCCGCGAGAGAAAACGCCGCGAAAAGATTTTGCGCCGTCGACCGTCCCGCCGATTGTCCCGACCATCACGCTGATCGTCCCGACCGCCCCGCCGATTATCCTGACCATCCCGGTCATCCCGCCGGCCATCTCTTTCTTTTACTCTATCGTCACGCATCGTCAAGCTCCCTTCATAGAATCTCATAATAAACTATGAGGACAGGGCCGGGATTATGCATGCAAAAAGCAGGGCATCGCTGCCCTGCCTGTATGAATTCCATTTTATGTAGTTTCCCGGAAACCGGCCTGCGTCAACAGTTACCGCAGGCCCTTCACAGCCTTCACGATGTCGTCCGCTGTCATGCCGTACTTCTTCTTCAGCTCGTCCGGTTTGCCGGATTCGCCGAAGGTATCCTGCTGGCCAACCATGGCCATCTTTACCGGGCACTTCTTCACGACAACTTCTGCTACCGCGCTGCCCAGTCCGCCGATGACGGAGTGCTCCTCTGCGGTGACAATGGCGCCGGTTTCGGATGCAGCCTTTACGATGATGTCCTCATCCAGCGGCTTGATGGTATGCATGTCGATGACGCGGGCGTCGATGCCTTCCGCTGCCAGCTGGTCGGCAGCCATGAGAGCTTCGTTGACCATGATACCGGTGGCGATGATGGTCACATCCTTGCCGTCCCGGAGCTGGTTGCCTTTACCCAGCACAATCTCGTCTGCTTCATCATAGCACACAGGAACGGATGCACGGCCAAGGCGCACATAGGCCGGACCGTCAAAGGCAACCACCTGACGCAGCAGCTTCATGGCAGAAACGCCGTCGGATGGATTAACCACGGTCATGCCCGGAATAGTACGCATGAGGGCAATATCCTCGAATGTCTGATGGCTGGCGCCGTCCTCACCGACGGTGATACCGGCGTGGGTAGCGCAGACCTTTACGTTGGCGTGAGTATAACCGATGGAGTTGCGGATGATCTCAAAAGCACGTCCTGCAGCAAACATGGCAAAGGTGGACGCACATACCGTCTTTCCCGAAAGAGCAAGTCCGCAGGCGGTGCCGTACAGATTTTGCTCTGCGATGCCCATATTGAAGAAACGGTCCGGATAGGCTTTTCCGAAATCAGCCGTCATGGTGGACTTGGAAAGGTCAGCATCCATTACCACCAGATTCGGGTTTTCCGCACCCAGTTCCACCAGGACTTTCCCGTATGCCTGGCGGGTCGCCATTTTGTCGCCTTTTGCGATTTTCTCTGCCATTACCATTCACCTCCCAGTTCCTCTACGGCCTGTCTGGCCTGTTCTTCGTTCGGCGCTTTGCCGTGCCAGCCGGCCTGATCCTCCATGAAGGAGACGCCGTGGCCTTTATGGGTTTTCGCGATGATGGCGGTCGGCTTGCCCTTGCAGGCTCTGGCTGCATCAAACGCTGCGAAAATTTCTTCGAAATTGTGGCCGTCGATGACCAGCACGTTGAAACCGAAGGCTTTCAGTTTTTCGTCAATCGGCTTTACAGTCATGACATCGTCGTTGTTTCCGTCGATCTGCAGACCGTTCCAGTCGATGATGGCGCACAGGTTGTCCAGCTTGTAGTGGCCGGCTGCCATGGCGGCTTCCCAGATGAGTCCTTCCTGCAGCTCGCCGTCACCGATGAGTGTATAAATTCGACCCGGATCCTGATCCAGCTTGTTTGCCAGGGCCATGCCCACGCAGACAGAAAAGCCCTGTCCCAGAGAACCTGTGGACATTTCAATACCAGGCACCTTGTCCCGGTTCGGGTGTCCCTGCAGATGACTGCCCAGCTTCCGGAGCGTCAGAAGTTCCTCCTTCGGGAAATAGCCTCTTTCCGCCAGTGCCGCATACTGCACCGGGGCTGCATGGCCTTTTGACAGAACGAACTTGTCCCGTCCCTCCATCTTCGGATTTTCCGGGTCGATGTTCATTTCCCGGAAATACAGCGCCGTCACGATATCCGCCGCACTTAAGGATCCGCCCGGATGGCCGGAACCTGCACTATGTACTGCTTTCACGATGCCAACTCTGACACGCGCCGCAATCTCCTGGTATTGTTTCGTTTCCATTTTTTCCTCCAGTAATTTTTTGATATATTGGTATTGGTTTGCTGCCGCACCCTTCCCCGGTGATGCGATGGTTTCCGGTGTTCCGGACCTGCCGGATCTGCTCCGGTCTCCCGAACCTTCCGAACCTGCTCTCCCCGTCGGGTTCTGATTTTCCGGCTGCGGCAATATGTTTACGAAAGGGAGTCGGAGCCGTCCCCGGCTCCCCTCCGAGAATTAACGGTTATGCGGTAAATTTGCGATTCCCAGGCTGACGCCAAGCGCCGCATCCACATCCGGAAGCTGTGAATCGCTGAGCGCACCGATACGCTCCTTTAACCTTTGCTTGTCAATGGTCCTGAGCTGTTCCAGCAGAACCACCGAATTCTTGCTGAGTCCCCCCTGTGTGGCTGCAAGTTCCACATGCGTTGGAAGCTTTGCCTTTGAAGTCTGTGATGTGACCGCCGCAACGATAATGGTCGGGCTGTATTTATTTCCTACATCATTCTGCACCACAAGTACAGGTCTTACTCCCCCTTGTTCCGAACCTACAACAGGACTCAGATCAGCAAAATACAGGTCTCCCTTCTTTACTATCAAGTCCAACACTCCCCTGTAATCTCTTACTTATCGTTCCCTGCCTTCCGGTTTTCTCTCCAGGATCTGCCTGATGGCAAAAGGTATCTTCTCGGCGATGTCACCGGCAATCATGCCGTATTCGCCCAGTTCCTCCGCCGCCAGGTCCCCCGCCAGTCCGTGAAGAAACACGCCGCAGACCGCTGCTTCCCATGCAGCAAGCCGCCGCAGTCCCCCATCTTCACAGGTCTGCTTCTGCCCCCAGAGCCCGGCGATCATGCCCGTCAGCACATCACCGGACCCGCCGGTGGCCATTCCCGGGTTTCCTGTAGTATTAGTATATGAATCACCGCCCGGAGTGGCTACAATGGTATCCGCACCTTTCAGTACAGCCACCGCACCGGTTTTCTCCGCCAGCTTCTTTGCAAAATCCATCCGCCGGACGCTGTCTGTCACGCCGGTGATTTCCGGCATCTGCAGCAATCTGCCCGCTTCCCCCGGATGGGGCGTGATGATGGTCTGCCCTTTTCGGCTTCGCACCAGGTCCATCAGATGATTTCCCGGTTCTGCGATGACGTTCAGTGCATCTGCATCCAGCACCAGATTTCCTTCATAACCTTCCAGAAGGCATCGAACCGTTTCGACGCTTTCCCTGTCAGTACCAAGGCCGGGGCCCGCTGCCACGGCGTCGTAACGGGCAAGGTCTCCGGCAGAAAAGCTCCGCGGCCGGCAGGTTGCTTCCGGAACTGCAGCCTGAGCCACAGGAAATAGCTCGTTCGGAACGGCCAGCTGCACCAGACCGCTGCCGCTTCGCAGCGCGCTCCTGCAGGAAAGGACTGCCGCACCCATCATGCCCTCCGAACCGGCCACCAGAAGGATACGTCCGCAGTGGCCCTTATGTATTTCCCTTTTTCGCTTTCTGATGCTATTGTGGACCATTTCGGCCGAAATTATACATTGTTTCATATTTACAGTCCCAGTATCAGCTTCGCCATGAGGAAATAAACCAGCACGGAGATCATGTCCGTGGAAGACGCGATCACCGGATTGGCCATCAGCGCCGGGTCCACCCCTGCCTTTTCCGCCAGCAGCGGCACCATGCCCCCGATCACTTTGGCGAATATGACGATGAAAACCATGGCCAGACACACCGTCGCGGCAATGAACACCGATTCCTGATCGATAAAGAGGATTTTGAGGAAATTCACTGCACTGAGCGCAACGCCGACGCACATCGCAATGCGGATTTCCTTCCACACCACCTTGCCGGCATCCTCCAGCTCCACCTCGCCCAGGGACAGACCGCGTATGATCAGCGTCGATGCCTGTGCACCCGTGTTTCCACCGGTTCCCATGAGCATCGGCATATAGGAAACCAGCACAATGACGGAACTGAGCATCTCTTCGAAGCTGCTGATGATGGCGCCGGTCACCATGGCCATGCACATCATGAAAAGCAGCCACGGCAGACGGTTCCTCGCATGCTTCCAGACGCTTTTATCCAGATATTCCTGGTCGCTCTGCTCCAGGTCGATGATACCGGCCATACGCTCGATATCCTCGGTATTCTCGTCTTCGATAACCTCCAGAATATCGTCGACGGTGATGATTCCCACCAGCCGGTTCTCCTTGTCCACCACCGGCATGGCCAGAAATCCATATTTCTTAAAGTCTTCGGAAACCTCCTCCTGGTCATCGTACACATTGACACACACATAATCCGTATGCATGATGTCCATGATTCTGACGTTGTCATCGGTGATGACCAGCGTCCGCAGGGAAACGATGCCCAGCAGCTTTCTCCCCGCATCCTTCACATAGCAGGTGTAGATGGTTTCCGTGTCCATCCCTACTTCTTTTATATAGTCCAGCGCCTGACGGACGGTCCATTCCTTCATCAGGCTGATGTAATCCGGCGTCATGATGCTGCCGGCACAGTCATCCGGATAGTTGAGGAAGGTGTTGATCAGCTTCCGCTCCGCTTTCGGCGCCGCTTCCAGAATCTTGTCCACCAGGTTGGCAGGCAGTTCCTCCAGAATATCGATCTTATCGTCGAAGTCCAGCTCCTGAATGATGTAGGTCAGCTCCGCATCGGTGATGCCTTCTACAATCTTCAGCTGGTCGTCAGACGGCAGGTAAGCAAAAACATCAACAGAAACATCCTTCGGGAGCAGCCGGTACACCACAATGGTCCGGCTCCGCAGATCGTCCTCCTCCAGAAATTCCTCAAACATTTCGGCGATATCCGCTTCGTTATACTTCAGCAGCTCGTCCTTAATCTTAAAATACATCTTCTCGTCGAACCATTCGAAGATCTTTTCCAGAGATTCTTCAAACGCTTCGTCGTGACGCAGCAAAATATCCTTGTTCATCGGATTCTCCTCCCTTCACAGGTCCTGCTTCCGCCGCCGGACCGCAGGGTAGAGAATACTCCGATACTACGTCCGGGCGAAAACAGGATAGTCTTCAGTTGTCAGTTTACAGTTTCGTATGTGGTCGTCGGTTGTGCTTCGTTTATCGACCGGTACACTATCCATGTTTTTCTCCTTTCGTTTTATTCTGCGCATTACATTTTATTATACCCCCGCAGCCCGTGTTTTTGCAAGCTTTTTTCTGTGCAAAATCCATTCTCCCCCTGCCTATTTTCCGTTGCAAACACTTGCATCTGCCATAGCTGCCTTGTCGGAGATGTACGCTAAAAAAAACAAAAGAATATTGTATACACAGTGTTGACAACCGCCAAAAGAGGTGTTATCTTGATGATAGAAAAACTAGCCAGATGACTAGCCATAAACAAATTAACTGTGAAACAAAAAAGGAGAATGGGAAATGGCAAAATTAGTTGAGAAGTACATTGAAATCGCAGCTAAGAGAAACCCGGGTGAACCGGAATTCTTACAGACCGTAGAAGAAGTTTTAACTTCCATCGAACCTGTTCTGGAAGCACATCCGGAATACGTGGAAGCCGGTCTGGTAGAAAGACTGATCGAACCGGAAAGAGGCATCAGCTTCAGAGTTCCTTGGGTTGACGACAACGGCAAAGTACAGGTAAACAGAGGTTACAGATACGAATTCAACAGCGCAATCGGACCTTACAAGGGCGGTCTGCGTTTCGCTCCGAATGTATACCCTGGCATCATCAAGTTCTTAGGTTTCGAACAGATCTTCAAGAACTCCCTGACCGGCCTGCCAATCGGCGGCGGCAAGGGCGGTGCTGACTTTGATCCGAACGGCAAGTCCGACGGCGAAATCATGAGATTCTGTCAGTCCTTCATGACCGAACTGTACAGACACATCGGTCCTCACACTGACGTTCCGGCAGGTGACCTGGGCGTAGGTGCAAGAGAAATCGGTTACTTATTCGGACAGTACAAGAGACTGACCAACAGATATGAAGGCGTTCTGACCGGTAAGGGTCTGTCCTACGGCGGCCTGGCAGGCAGAACCGAAGCTACCGGTTACGGTATCGTATTCTTCGCAAGAGAAATGCTGAAACACTTCGGCGAAGAATTAAAGGGCAAGACCGTTGTTGTATCCGGTTTCGGTAACGTATCCTGGGGTACCGTTCAGAAGCTGAACGAGCTGGGTGCAAAGGTTGTTACCATCTCCGGTCCGGATGGATACATCTACGATCCGGATGGCGTAACTCCGGGCGAAAAGGAAGACTACCTGCTTGAGCTGAGAGCTTCCGGCAAGAACATCTGCGCACCTTACGCAGAAAAGTTCCCTGGCGCTACCTTCTATCCAGGCGAAAAGCCTTGGGGCGTAAAGGCTGACCTGTACATCCCATGTGCTACTCAGAACGAAATCAGAATGGAAGATGCTGAAAAGATGGTTGCAAACGGCTGCAAGTTCCTCTGCGAAGGTTCCAACATGCCTACCACCAACGATGCAATCGCTTACCTGCAGAAGAACGGCGTAGTTGTAGGTCCTTCCAAGGCTGCAAACGCCGGCGGCGTAGCTTGCTCCTGCATCGAAATGGGCCAGAACGCAGGTCACACTGTATTCTCCCCTGCACAGGTTTACGAACAGCTGGAAAACATCATGGTGAATATTCACAACAATGCTGCAGCTGCTTCCGAAAAGTATGGTCTGGGCTACAACCTGGTAGCCGGCGCAAACATCGCTGGTTTCGAAAAGGTTGCACAGGCTATGATGGCACAGGGCATTGTATAATCTCTGAACATACCAATCTGGCTTAACCATAGGAAAGGGGCTGTCCTCCGGGACAGCCCCTTTCTGTTTTCTTTCTGTCTGGGTTCTGTCGCTTTTGCCCGCTGCCCGCTGCCCGCTGTCTGCCTGCTGCCCGGCGCTTTCCACCCGTCGCGCGCTCGGGCTCGGTTAGTTTCATCTAATGCAACAATATTTTCGATTTTTTCTCGAAATGCACGTAAAATTCCTGCATTATGGCCGGAAATTCGTCAAAATACAGTAAAAATCCAGGGATTTTCGCAGTTTTCCCTGGATTTTTACGTGCATATTTCGATTTTTCGTTTTATATTGTTGCATTCGTTTAGGCTAACTCATCCTTCAAGGCGGAAGATCCGGTCACATCTCCACCAGCTCGCCGCTGTCGGTGAGGTAGAGATAGGCTTCTTTCACCTTTTTCCCTGTGGTGGTTTCCAGAGCACGGCGGTAGATGTCTATCTGCACCCG